>JAJRRE010000270.1 GCA_024279745.1 Alphaproteobacteria bacterium | reverse complement strand
TGGTCGCCGCCGGTTTGGCACAAGGCTCGCACGGCGTGTTTTATGTCTTCGGGTCGTTGCACTGGAAGGCGCAAGGAATTTCTACCAACTGGGTTGGCGTCTTGTGGGCAATTGGAATCGTTACGGAGATTGCTTTATTTGCTTTTTCAGCTGCCGTTATGGCGCGGGTTAGTGCTGTACAATTAATGCTATTGGGGGCTTTGGCCGGGGTCGTGCGGTGGAGTGTGATGGGGTTTGATCCGCCATTGTTCTGGTTGGTTCCATTGCAGGTTCTGCATGGGTTCACCTATGGTGCGTCGCATTTGGGGGCGATTTACTTTATTGCAGCTGCGGTAAGTGATCGGCAAGCGGGCACCGCACAGGGGCTTTATGCCTCTATTACGGCGGGGCTGGCGATGGGCTTTGGATTTTTACTTGCCGGCGAGCTTTATGATGTTGTGCAAGGACAGGCGTATTTTTCAATGGCCCTGCTGTCGGCATTGAGCGCGGCGGCGTGCGCGGTGCTGATGCGGTATTGGCGCGGCGAGGTGATAGCTGACGGGCAGATCAAAGATTGATTGCCGCCTCATTTGTCACTTTCAGAGTATCGGTCCGGTAAGGCCGGACTGTCATAGTCGCGGGCCAACCGGTTATACGCACGAGGCAAAGAATTGACTCGTCGTAGCGTTCAGGCGCCGCGCACGCTCACGCGCAACGCGCGGCGGTCAGTCGGCCTAGCCGTCGAATGGATGTATGAATACATTCGTTCGACGGCATTACCCCCACAACGCCGGCAATGGCGGCGACACTACCGGACCATTATAGTGCAGCGGGTGTGGGCAATCCTGGGCGAGCAATAACGGACCGTCCAGATCAACCCATTCAGCGTTCTGGGCGATTAGCAAAGCTGGGGCCATGGACAAAGATGACGAAACCATGCAGCCGATCATGATCTGCATGGCAGCGCCGCGAGCTGCCTCGGCCATGGCAACGGCTTCGGTTAAGCCGCCGGTCTTATCGAGTTTTATATTTATGGCGTCGTACCGTCCAACTAACTTGCCGACATCACGTGCGACATGCGCCGATTCGTCCGCACAAATTGCTACCACATGATCAATGTCGGCGAGTATTTGATCTGCGCCCGCGGGCAGGGGCTGTTCGATCAAAGCTATCCCGGCATCGGCGGCCTGCGCCAGCCGCCGGACGATTGTTGCGTTCGACCAGGCTTCATTTGCATCAACTATAAGTTCGGCATCGCGCCGCGCCGCACGAACCATTGCCATGCGGCGTGCATCTTCGTCCTGGCCATCAAGCTTTAATTTGAGAATGGGAAACTGCCGCAGCGCTGCAGCTTTCGCCGCCATCTCTTCAGCTGGCCCCAGGCCGATTGTGTGCATTGTTGTAACGGTTGCAAGCGGTGCCAGCCCGGCCAGTGCCGCACATGATGAGCCGGTCTGTTTCGCTTCAAGGTCCCACAACGCACAATCGAGCGCATTGCGCGCGGCGCCGGGTGGTAGCTGGCCGTGCACGTTTTTGCGCGCGGTGGCCGGGCTCCATTCAGGTGACAGTTGGACATCGTTAAGTGTTGCCACAACCGATGCAATGCTTTGTCCGTAGCGCGCATAAGGAACGCATTCGCCGCGGCCACAATGTTCTTGAGATTTAACAGTCACCACCACAACATGCGCTTCGTGTTTGGTGCCGCGCGAGATTGTAAAGCCACCGGCGATTGGCCAACATTCAGTTTTGATATCAAGTGTCAGCGCAGTCATATGGACTTATCCAGCTTGGCAAATGACGTGATTGAGGCATTGGATAATTCCCAGTGGTCCCGCACAGAAATTTTTGATCATGAAACTTTTCAAAGATCTTCATAACGAATAGCGCGAATATCTCACCAGGCAATTGTATTTGATCCCTCTGGTGTAGACAATTCCAATCTCAGCCAAACCGTCCACTGACATGGGCCAGGAACAGATAAACGCGGCCGGCTTCGGATATCAGTGTTTGCTGAATAATCGACGGATCTTGTTGTGCTTGCTGTGCATTATTCATCGCAATTTCAAAGTCCGATAAATAACGATCCACAGTCACATGCATTGCAGGCTGGGTTTGATAAGCGCGCACCGTTTCGTCATAGGTTGCCCGGCCTTCGGGAGTGTAGATTGAGCGCACCATAATGTTGCGCCCGCCCTTGCGCAATTGCTCCCAGACAGCAGCAGCTGTGACCGGTTCCAAGGCTTTCGAGATCAAATGAATATCAATCATTGAAGTATTGCCGGCAGGTGCAATCGGCTCTTCGGCGCCTTGCACATTCGGCTTCAATGTTGACGCTAAAGTTGAGCTGTTTGTTACCGTTTGCGCCGTCGCGGCAGGCGAAGTGGCAGAGGCGGCAGCAGGGGAAGGGGATTGCGATGGGGCAGCAGCAGGAGCCGAAGATTGCGATGGGGAAGATGACGAGGCGCCGCCGGCTGGGCCATCTTGTTCAGAGGCGCGGGCCAACAAATCGCCAACGGACCAACCAGCAGACGAGCTATCGGCGGCTGGCAAGACCCCGCCTGTTTCGCCCTTATTGGCTTGTTCGGCAAAGTGTCCACCATTGTTTGCAAGCGATCCGTCTGCCTGGGCGAATTTCGGCGGGTTGGGATCTTGGAGACTGTGGGAGGTCTGCGCTGCGGCTGGATTTGCTGCCTGGGGCGCCGTTTGGCGTGGCTGAGCCTCTTGCGGGGGCTGATATTGTGCCGGTTGCATCGTGCTTTTGGCGTGCAATTGGCTTTCCCCCCGGCTTTGCTGATCTGCCAATGCCTTGCCGATAGAATCCAAGGCCTCGTTGCGGGGGGCCGGGGTTGCTGTGACAGTTTGCGCAGCTGTTGAACCAGCATTTTTCTCAGCCAATTTTTCGGTCAGCGATTGCCGGGCCGGAGCCGGAGCTGGAATTGGGGCTGGGCCGGTAGCGACCGGCTGGTTGTGGTTGTGGGTGTGAGTTGGGTTGTGGTTGGGTTCATGGCCTGCTTGGTAGCTGCCGGCCAGTTGTGTAAAGTTGGGCGCCGCAGCGGTGCCAGATTGCACCGATTGGGAAGCGGGTGATAACCGTGCGGTTAAGGAGTGCATCGGCGTCCCAGAATTTGCGGCTGGGTTGGCCGGGTTGTCGCCGATCACCATATTGGTGCCGCCAGCATTGCTGCCAACGTTATTAGTGGTAAGCGGCTGCGGTCCTTCGGCAGCCTGCGTTACATCCGCCTGCTCGGCTTGGCGCGTATTCAAACTGGAAAGATGTTCCAGGGCCCGCATTTGGTCTTGCAGACTGTTGCGAACCGATTGCGATGTCTGCCGCGCTTCTTCTGGTAAGGCGCTCATCTGTTGGCGTAGTTTATCTTGCTCCTGTGCCAGAGCCATGGCCGATTGTTCTGTTTGTTGCCGAATGCCGGCTGCGGTATTGGACACCTGATTGGATAAATTAGACATGCCTTGATCAACGTCTCGCGAAACCGAAGAAAACTGTTCGCGCAGGCGTCGTTGTTCGTCTTCCAGCTGGATTGTCGCCATTTCTGTTTGGCGTTTGATCTCTTCATTGGTACCGACAAATTCACTAGACAGTGTATTTAGATTCTGTCGGATCTCATTGGTAGCGGTCTGATACTGGGTTTGCATCCGCAAGCGTTCGGCTTCGATGGCAGAGGTTGCTTGTGCCGATCTTTCGCGCACGTCCGCACTGGTTTCACTAACCTTGGCAACGATACTCGACATCTGACTTGTTACTTCGTTCGAGGCGTTGACAACGTTGCCGCGCATATCCTCAATTGCCTGTTTGGTGTGCGTGTCAGCTTCATGTTTCACCCGCTCAATATCGGACAGCACCGAGCGCGCATGGGATTGCGCATTTTGCGACAAATCCTGCGTCAATTGTTTCGCGCGGGTTTGCGCGTGGGACATTGTGGTTTCGAGTGAGCTGGTATGTTCGGACAAAACTGTATCGAGTTTCTCAGTCTTTTGATGAACATCGTCGAGGGTTCGGCCCAGCTCTTTATTGCTTTGGCGCAAGGTCAGGTCGATCCGTGAATTGGCTCGGTCCAATTGATTGGCGGCCTTCATGATCGACTGCCCTTGCTGCTCAAATTGGGTTGTCACCCCGCCGATTTGCTGCAACATATTGTCCGATACATTTTTCAACATATCTGACTGATTGGCCAATCCTTCAATTGCTTTG
>JAJRRE010000269.1 GCA_024279745.1 Alphaproteobacteria bacterium | reverse complement strand
CGCATAAAAGTTTTGTCCCGCCAGTTAACAGTTTTGTCCCTCCAGTTATTTGTCGGAGCCTTTATGAATGGGTGTCATTCTTTCAATTTTAACCCCGGTCTTCGCGCTTATTCTATTGGGATTTTTAGCGGCGAAATTTCGTTATCTGCCAGATAATGCGTCCAGGGTTTTGGCGGAGTTTGGTTTCAAAGTGGCCATGCCGGCATTGTTGTTTCGTGCCATGCTGGGGATCGAGCCGGCACACGCATCCCCGTTCTTGCTATGGGCCGCATTTTTATCGGCTACGCTTGTAACATGGATCGCGGCGAGCGTGATTGTGCCGTTGCTCCTGCGGCGCCCGATGAGCGATGCGCCGGCGATTGCCATGGGCTCGACATTCGGCAACACGGTAATGCTGGGCATACCCATCGGTCTGGTGGCTTTGGGCCCTGATGCGGCAACGCCAATGGCCCTGATGGTGGCAGCTCACGCACCCCTGCTGTGGATCGTTGCGACCTTGCAACAGGAAATCACCAGCCGCGATGCCGGTGGTTCGATCCTGCATTCCTTATGGGGTGTTGTCCGGGATCTTAGTCGCAACCCCATTATAATGTCGCTGGCAGTTGGCGCGCTGGGGTACTGGGTCGGTTTGAAGCTGGACCCGGTGAGTACCCGATTATTGAACCTGCTTGGGCAGGCGGCGGTGCCGACAGCTTTGTTCGCGTTGGGTATGACGCTGGCGGCATTCCGCCTGAGCGGGCGAACCTCGACGCTTATTGTGATCTGCTCGCTTAAGTTGCTGGTGTATCCGCTGGTGGCCTGGGTCATTGTGACGACCCTGGTCGATCTGCCACCACTTTGGGCAAAAAGCGTTATTTTATTTTCTGCACTGCCGGTCGGCGCCAACGCCTATTTGTTCGCGGCGCGTTATGATCGGGCCGTGGGCTCGACGTCGGCGGCGATTGCCGTTTCGTCGCTGCTTTCACTCTTCACTCTTACAATAACATTGGCATTGATGAACGGGTCGCTCAATCCGCAAATGCTAATCGGTGAGTGGCTGAATTGATTTTGCTTCTCCGGCGAATGTTCGGCTTTGCGGGAAGCAATTTCATGGCAGTAGTTTGCTCTTAAGCTCTGATTTCATAGTCTAATTCGCAGCTCTAGCTGGAAGCTCAAATACTTCCATTGGCAACGCTCAGCTTTTAAGCAGCAAGTGCTTCGGCAAGATCTATGTTTTGTGCTTTGGCAATTGGGTGCAGGCGGGTGCCGGTTTTTGAAGGTTGGATTGGTAGCGGCATCACGTCGCCAATCTCTTGCAGCAGCGTATTGAACCGGTACTCTGCCGCGCTCAGATGGTCGCTGGTTTTGCTCTGCAGCCGGTCGATCATATCATTACGCGTTGTGGCGGCATCCACGATGTCGGAAAGTCGCTGCCAATGGGCGGCGCTGACACACGGTTGCGCGCCAAAGTCAAACCCGGCATCGGTTTCACTATAAGCTTCTGCCGCGCTTTGAGTTAATGCACCAGCATGGAAATTGCGCTCGGTTGAAACGCCGGATTTTTGGGGCGGGAAGCCAGCTGCATTTTTTCGCAGCAGGTTGGCTTTATCTGTTTTTAAAAGTTGTTGATCATTGTAGCGGCGGTAACAGTAGAATGCGAACATGCCGGTGGCGTAGACCCAGACATACCAATAGCTGAATATGCTTGAATATAGATCAGAACATATATCGATTAGCAATGCCACTTAATCTACCTTGATGGTTTAAGTTATTGTAGCCGAATCTGAATTGCTTCGTCGGTAATGACAAGTTTAATTTGTCCGAATGCAGCCGATTGTCATAAATATCCGATAATGCGCACGCTAAACAGGGTTGCCTTTGGTTATTACTAATTATTAATATAATATATTAACGAATGATGAATTTATCAGATTAAACCTGATAAGGGCCTTGAGGGCTGAATAGGTTAAGTATTTTGGTCTGTTTCAGGGAGATTGCTGGCGCGGCAATTGGCTTGTGCGCCAAAGCAGAACAGCAACTGGTGCGGCGGCAGCAATAACAGCTGCCGACATTGCAGGATGTTTTGTGAGCGTCGAATTTGTATGAATTATAATATTTGTGAGTTTATTGCGACGTGCGTGGGCCGCCAAGTGCCATGGCTTTGGCTGCGCCTGAGGCGCAAAGCTGTGCCATCCGTGCGCGAACGTCAGCTGGTTGCAAAGGCGAGCACAGGCTGAGTTTGTTGGCTTTGGCCAGCTTGAGATTAGCTGCCGGTTTGACATGCACCGCCCAGCGGGTGGGTGCCGGCGCGGGAGAGCTGGATGCAGGAAGCCCAGGCAGTGGTATTGATTGTTTCGGTAAGTCCCAGGCATAAAGCCGGTGTTTGCGCCGCGAAATTCTGCGCGGCGGTGAACGTCGCGGCAGCGGAATAGCGGCAATAAGCAAGGGCGCATTATATTTGCGGCGACGGGGATAGGGTTTAACGGAATTAAAACGATAATGCCCGGTTATTTTATCGGAGAATAGCGCGTCTTCTTCCTGCACGCCCCAGGCCCGGTTATGCAATACGTAAGGGCGGCCAGAGGGAGCGATTTTATCAGAGACGAATGCGATATGAAATTTTGAACTGCGGCCGAATGGGCGGTGGTATGTCACGATATCGCCGGGTTGATAATCTTCGGCAAAGTCGGTGATCGGTAAATTGTCAGCATGGCGCTTGAAGAATTTGCGCAAGACTGATGTGCGGCGGTGGTCAATGTTGGTATCGCCGCTGCCGACCCGGGCCCGGTAAACCAGCTCCTGCAGATCAAGCCCGAGCTTGCGGTAAGCGCGCACAATCACGTCTGAGCACACGCCGTAACCCGACGGCACATCGCCCATCGGATAGGGCAAGGAGACATAATCGGCATTGTAGAATGTCAAATCATTCATTTGGCTGCGGATGGCGGAGATTAATCGCGCATTAAAGGGTAATTCGCGCGGGGGCTTTGTGACCGCGATTGCCCAGGCAGATTTTTTCTGCAATGCCGCTAAAGTTTTTACGATAGGTGCGGCGACAGGTGACGCCTCTGTCGCGGTGTGGGCGCGCGCGGAGGGGGGGCGCGGCGTGCGGGAAAGAGCAGCTGGTGCAACAAGCAGCTGTATGCGGCGCTGCTTCGGCTGCTTCGGCTGGCGCGCCGGCCGGCCGGTATAAGTCTGGCGAAGTTTGTTCGTGTATCCTTGCAGCAAGGACGCAATAAAAGTGTCGTCACCGGTCGACGCAAGTTTAGGCTGCGATTTAGGACCTTGCGGCTTTGGCAGCTGCGCCATAGGAAGCGGTCCAGGCTTAGGCGGATAACTGTAAGCCGGGCCGGGCTGCGGCAGCGACGGTGGCCGCAATCGTTGGGCAATTGCCAAAATTGGTGGGAATGAGGCGCTCGCCAGACGCAGACGCGGCACCGGTAGTGTTTGCGGCCGTGAGGGCGGCGGCGGCGTTATCAGCGCCAATGGCGGTACGGGCGGCAAAGCCAGAGGTATTGGATAGGCGACAGTGCGCGCCAACTTGGGCAGCGGCGGCAAATAGCGCTCGGCAATTGTCACCATTGCAGGATAGGAGGGGGCGGGATAGGAGCGGACGGGAGAGGAGAGGACGGGAGAGGAAGACGCCGGATAGGAAACCGGTTTGGCACCATCGGCAAAGCTGTAGGCAAGGGTGACCTTAATCATTGCGGGCATTACGAGCCGAGCTGGCGTTGGCGGTGTGATCAAGGCAAGCGCCGGTGTCGGCGGCAGACCCAGCAGCAGCGGATAGGTCGTAGGCCACGGCCGGGCCAGGGCCAGGGGCGGCAGTGGCGGTAATACGCGCTCAGGCAGGACCAGGGCTTGCGGATAAGTTTTGCTGGAGCTTGCAAGACTATGCCAAGGCAGGCTCACGCGCCGCAACTGCGGTGTGCGACTTGGCAATTGCGGCTTAATAAATGCCAGGGGCGACGCTGGCGGCACACGCAAAACCGGCGGATAACTCACGGCGGCGGCCAGTTTAGACAATGGTTTGCGAACCGGCAGGGGAATTCCTAAAGGGCCGGCATTTGCATAGTCATGCCAGGAGGCAAATCCACCATAGGGCGCAAAGAACATCGACTGGGCCATGCCAATAACCAGCATCGGCACTATGATGGCCGCCGCGCTGATTTTTTCGCCGCGAAACTTATCGGGGCGAGGCAGCAATCTGGCGGCGGTTCTGACAATACGGTGAATTAGGTCCGGCCGGACCAGACCAAAGTCGCGGCGTTGGTCCAGGGCGCAATTGGCATTACGAATCCGGCAATCACGACGGGCAACGACGCGATTGCGGCGCAATTGACGACGTTTCACGCGCAAAATATGCGCGGGGGGGATGACGCGATAAGACCTCAAAACTCTACCTGTTCAACAAAATCAACAATGTCCAGAGTTATGACAGCGGTCTATTCGCTACCCCCCACAGGCTATGTCCTTCCCCCGAACCATTGCGGGTAATTAAGACGAATGATGTGGAGTGCGCAAGTGATGAAAAAGCACAGTAGTAAACATGATTAATCTGCTACCGACGCAAAACCATACCCGAAAAATCCGTTTTGCAGCAAAGTGTTTCCCTGAAGTCGGGCCTGATTAGGCTCAAGAATTAACCGATTGTTTTTGAGGGGGAGTAATGCCCGACTGGGGGCTACTTGATTGATTTCGGCGCAGAAAATCACCCTATCGCGCCGCTGAGCAAGATCTCTTATCAGCGAAACTGCCGCCTATGTCATGCCAATCAGACGGCTAATATCGTCGGCGTTGTGGCCCGCCTGGCGCAACGCCGTGAGACTTTGCGCGCCGCCACTTTTCGATAGCTTGTTGCCGTCTTGGTCCAATACCAAGCGATGATGATGATAGAGCGGCGGCGTAAAGCCCAATAATATTTGCAGTAACCGGTGGATCCCTGTGGCCGCCGCCAGATCGGCGCCGCGCGTAACATGGGTGATGTTTTGAAACTCATCATCGACCACAACGGCCAAATGATAACTGGTGGGAACATCTTTACGCACAATGACCGCATCACCCCAACGGGACGGATCAACAGCTACCGAGTTTATTTGCCCGTCCTCGTCGCGCTCCACAAAACTGGGCGGCCAGCTGGGCGAGGCCTGCCGCGCGGCGGCAATGGCGCGCTCCATGTCAAGGCGCAAGGCAAAGGGCTCGCCAGCGGATTTGCGGCGTTCAATTTCGCCAGGCGGCAAGTCTTTGTGCAGTAACGGATAAAGAAATGCGCCATCGGGGTCGCGAGCAATCGGCTGGTTTGCGGCCGCTGCTTTGGCTTGCGCGGCCAGCTGAATGTCTTTGCGGGTAGCAAAGCACGGATAGAGCAGACCCATTTCATCGAGGCGGCGAGCCGCATCGCGATAGGCGCCAAGGCGTGCGGACTGGCGCAAAACCGGCTGTGGCCAATCGAGGCCGAGCCAACTAAGATCCTCATAAATCTGATCGATAAAATGTTCGCGCGTGCGGCCGATGTCGATATCTTCAATGCGCAGCAATAACGTGCCGTTCAGCTGTTGTGCCTGTTGGTGATTGATCAAAGCGGACAGCGCATGACCCAGATGCAATTCGCCGTTGGGACTGGGGGCGAAGCGCAAGCGGGGATTAGCCGACCGAACCATCTGAGCGGATTGCGCGGATTGCGCTTTGGATTGCGCTTCGGGTTGGCTTATAGCGGCGGGTTTGCGATCAGGCACGGGGATACAAATTCTTGTTATGACAAGGACGGCTGCAGGTTGCTATCAAGTTGATATAAAATTGGTATCACGGATCGATTGTCAAAACATCATTGCTGCGCCACCATGGCAGCAGGATCTGGATGAAAGTGGTGCGAGCGCAATGGCCAAAGTAACTCAGACGATTACTGTCGCGGCAGGCGCAGGGCGCAAGTCAACGCGCGCTGTGCGCATTATAGAGTGCGAAGATGATGTTAGAGCCGGTGTCAGGGCCCTGCGGCGCAAATGCAAGATTATGCGCGGCGTCCACGACGTCGCTGGTGATCCGCCGCTGCGCCGTCCTGTTGGTGGTTTCTCCGGGTTGGCACGCATTGTCGTCGGGCAACAGGTCTCGATTGCCAGCGCGGCCGCAATCTGGCAGCGCACTCATGCCCTGATCACGCCGTTCGAGGCCAAACGGTTCAAACGGCTCGGCGACAAGCGGCTGCAAGGCGCTGGGCTGTCGCGGACCAAGATCAGCACCTTGCGCGCCGTGGCGTCGGCGATTGTCGCCAAGGAGCTGGATCTGGAGGCGCTTGAGGGTCTGGACGATGCAGGCGTGCATGAGGCGCTGACAGCGCTCAAAGGCATCGGCCCGTGGACGGCGGATGTCTATTTGATGTTTTGTATTGGGCGCGCCGATAGCTGGGCGCCGGGTGATCTGGCGTTGCAGATTGCGCTGCAGCAGGCCATGCAGCTGGAGGAGCGCCCGAGCATTGACGAGATGATAGAGCTGGCGCAGCAGTGGCGCCCGTGGCGGGCGGTGGCGGCGCGGCTGTTATGGTCCTATTATGCCGCCGTTCGTCAGCCCAAATCCGGCGCACCCGTTTAGACGGCAGTGGTTTTAGCCACTAATCCGTGGTCGCACCCAAATGGAAGGTTTAGGCGAATGTCATTGCTGACGACGCACCGGATGGAGCCGCGCACAGGCAAGGCCAATGCAATGGTAGTGTTTTTGCACGGCTATGGCGCCAATGGGCCGGATCTGCTGGCCCTTGGCCGCGAATGGCGCAAGGTTCTGCCGCAAGCGGTGTTCATTGCCCCCGATGCTCCGCAATCCATTCCGCCGCAATTGGGCAATGGGTTTCAATGGTTCGCGCTGGCCATCGATGATCGCGATAATTACTGGCACGGCGTCAATGAAGCAGCGCCGCTATTGCATAAATATTTGGACGAAGAATTGGCGCGCTATGGGCTTTATGATGGGCGCATGGCGCTGGTTGGGTTTTCGCAAGGAACCATGATGGCGCTGCATGTCGGGCTGCGCCGTGCGGCCGCTCCTGCGGCGCTTATAGGCTATTCGGGTGTTCTGGCCGGGACGCAGCATCTGGAACGTGAAATCAAGGTTAAGCCGCCGGTGCTGCTGGTGCACGGGGCCCATGATGATGTCATTCCCCTGTCTGATTTCCACGCCACGCGCGACGTGCTACAACGCCATGACATCAAGCTTGAGACCCATGTCAGTGCTCAAATGAGCCATGGAATTGATGCGGACGGGGTGACTTTGGGCGGTAAATTTTTGGCTTTGAATTTAATGTGATTGCTGGAGTTTGCTTGGTTTTTGCCCTCGTAGCTTGCTGAAAATTCTCAACGCCTGCTGCCGATAAGTCACGAAACCGCCATCACAATTAGAGCCGCGCTTCACAATTTTGACATGCATGGTTAGTATGCCGCTCGACCGGGAAGGGTAGCGCCTTCGCCTGAACACGAAGAAACTTTACCGGAAGATGGAACCCCCGTGAATGCTCAAGCCACCATACCCGACCATATCCCCGCATTGGTCCTGAACGCGGATTTCCGCCCGCTAAGCTATTATCCCCTGTCGCTGTGGAGCTGGCAGGAGACGGTGAAAGCTGTGTTTCT
>JAJRRE010000268.1 GCA_024279745.1 Alphaproteobacteria bacterium | reverse complement strand
GCCCAGACCAACATCAATGGTGTCGCCGCTGACGGTAACGGGTTTAGGATAAACGCCGTGAACGGAATCATATTTCAGAAGATGAGCGTTGTCTTCCGCTGATCCCAGATCGTTGACGGCGACGACCTGCAGGTCGGTGCGACCGGATTCGGCGATGGCGCGCAAAATATTACGCCCGATACGGCCAAAGCCCGAAATTGCAATCTTAACTGCCATTATATGAGTGCTCCTCGAAGTGATGGGGGGTGTTTTGCTTGTAAACCCCATACGATACGGCGTTCAATAAGCCGAATATCGCGGGGATGTTCCGCAAAATCGGTTGTTGCCTGGATAAGAAAGGCCCGTTTTTTTACGCTGGTCCAGTACTCAGTCCAAAGATGCACGCTCAAACCGCCTGTTCACGTGGCAAATATGCCATGCGCCAAGGATTGAGTATTAGATCAGACCGCACTAATCCGTCGAAATTAGACCTTGTGTCAATGCGACACTAATGTGATGAACCAGAAATTCGCCGATTTTATCGGCACCCACCGGGGGCGAACTCCTGAAACGGGACCCTAGCCCGCGGCCGTGGAAACTGGTCGCGCCTGAGCGCGCGGGTCGTGCCGGGCGGGGCGCCAAATCTCGCTAAAAATCCCGATGTCCGCACTGGTTTGCAAGCCCATACAGCCAGATTCATGAACGGCGCGCTGTTGCCCACAGGCACATTGACCTTTTCGCGTTTGCAGCTCTATGTTTAGGCTGCGATTTCATATATGTAAGACACTGATTCATGGGGCGTATATCGGTGCACGAAGAAGAAAGGATGCAACAGCTCATGGCGCAGCGGGGTGCCCCAAAATCCAGCAAAAAACCGGCCAAAAAGAAAGCTGCAGGCAAGCGCCCAGCACGCAAGGCCGTCGCTGGCAAAAAAACATCTGGTGTCCGCGTTGGCACTGGCGATGCGGCTGAGTTGGCTGGCGGGCACAAGCAGCCCGCAGCGGCAAAAAGAACCCTGGCCAATCGTGGCCAAGTTAATCGCGCCGCTGAGCCTGTCGCACCTGATGCGCACGAATTGGCCCACGAATGCGAACGGCTGAGAGCCGAACTCAAGAAAGCCCGCGAGGAAATCAAAGACCTTAAGGGGCGCCAGGACTATGTGTTGAACCGGATTGATTGGGCAATCGATTCACTTCATAGTTTGCTTGAAGAAAGTGATTAAGTGGTGCCCTTCCGGCCGACTTCTTACCGGTGAGCATCCGGTGCCAATTAGTATCAACTTAGTATCAATGGTGACATCAACAGCAAATTTTGAACGCACGAGAGAGCCGATCAATCATGGCCAAAACAACCATTCAAGTGAACGAACGATTTTATTCTTTGAGCTGCGGGCCCGGAGAAGAAAAACGATTGGATCAGTTGGCGGCTTATGTCACCGAGCGGTTTGATAAGCTGCAAGAAGAATTTGGCCGCGTTGGCGATGATAAATTGATGGTTATGGCGCTATTGATGATGGCCGATGAAGTCCTGGAAGCACAGGACCGGGTTGGCGCGCTGGAGAAATTGCTGCCGACCAAAGAATTGGCAAAACTGGCGCAAATGGCAGCCGGGCAGGCGGCGGAGTTGGCAAAGGCCAGCGGGGGCAAATAAGGTCTGGGATATGATCTGCACATCACCCGGGCTCTGTCTGCCTCACGGTGCTAATCCATGCCAATAGGCATGGGCACCTGCATCATGTGGAACATGTCTCCGACATGGCGGCGCGCGAACATTGTTCGCCGTGGTGCCATTCTTGGCTCGCGGGCCGTACCGTTCCCTCCGGTCACTGGCCCTCCGCATGGGCGCCGAACTGTCGGCGGGTCGCGTTGCTCCCGGTGGTGCTAGCCAGCAAAGCCCCGCGATCTATCGCAGCTCCGTCCCATCGGCCCCAGCCCGGCTTTCGACATTTGGGCAAAATGCGTCGCGACTGCGACCGGGCTGCAAGCGCAGCCCCGGGCCTTATGGCCCGCCCCGCCGGAGCGCCACTTCGCGCGTGAGGCAGAAGAACATTGTTCGCCGTGGTGCCATTCTTGGCTCGCGGGCCGTACCGTTCCCTCCGGTCACTGGCCCTCCGCATGGGCGCCGAACTGTCGGCGGGTCGCGTTGCTCCCGGTGGTGCAGGCCAGAAGCAATCGAGTTCTATCACAGCCGTGCCCCATCGGCTCCAGCCCGACTTTTGACATTAGGGCAAAATGCGTCGCGACTGCGACCGGGCTGCAAGCGCAGCCCCGGGCCTTATGGCCCGCCCCGCCGGAGGGCCCGGACGCCTTTTCGCGTTCGATACGGCCCGCGAGGCAAATAGAGAGCACACTTCTGGCTATCTCAATCAAATCAGCCTATACTGGCCTTTCGGCAGGGCTGCGGGGTTTGTCAGTTGTAACGATTCCCAGGGCCTATAAAATTCACTTGGGAGCTGACACTGTAAAGGACCGTGGTTCTTCTCATTCGGCGCCCCCCTTACATTGTAGGGATTTCTGTGGATTCCATAAGCGGCAACGGCTGCTGTGGCTCTGTCGTTTTTAATTGTCCTGCGCCCTGGCGGTGCTGGAATATGAGATTGTTGCGCCGTGGTTCTGCCTATTGATCAGCAAAAACAACACATGCGCGCCTATGCCAAACAGGTGCGGGCCAAGGCTCATGCGGCGGGCGGCGAAACAGCTTCTAAGGCGATTGCGGTTGTTGGCCTGGAATTTTCAGACTTGCAGGTTGGAACTGACCACAGCCCCATAGTTTCGGGCTATGCGGCTTTGCCCGGCGAGCTAGATCCTGCCATCTTGCTGGCGGGCCTGCATGGTGCCGGTTTTAGTCTGGCATTGCCTGTCACCATTGGCCGAGCCATACCGCTGATTTTTCGTAATTGGATGCCCGGCGATGCTATGGGCAAAGGCTATCAAGGGATTGCGGAGCCGGTGCCGTCGGCCGCTGAAGTGCTTCCCGATATTGTGTTATTGCCGCTGCTGGCCTTTGATGATCAAGGCTATCGGCTGGGCTATGGCGGGGGGCATTATGATCGCACATTGGTTCAATTACGGGCGCAAAAGCCGGTGATCGCTGTAGGTCTGGCCTATGATCAACAAAAGGTCGACGCGGTGCCCCATGACCGCTATGACCAACGCCTCGATTGGATCCTAACCCCGTCGGGCGCGCGCGCCTTTACAGAAAGCTAGACTTTGCGATTATTATTCCTAGGAGATTTGGTCGGCCGCTCCGGCAGGCGGGCCGTGATCGAAGAATTGCCCAAGATCCGGACACGTTACAAATGCGATTTCGTGGTGGTCAACGGCGAGAACGCTGCTGGCGGTTTTGGCATTACCGAGGCGATTTATAACCAGCTTCTCGATGCGGGCGCCGATGTCATCACCACCGGCAACCACATCTGGGATCAGCGCGAAACTTTGGTATATATCGAGCGCTGCGAGCGCTTGCTGCGACCTTTGAATTACCCGAAGGGGACGCCGGGGCGCGGCGCCGGTCTGTACAAGGCGGCCAATGGCGCTGAAGTATTGGTGATGAACGCCATGGGGCGGGTGTTCATGCAGGAGCTCGATTGCCCGTTCCAGGCGGTCGAGGCGGAACTAAATGCGGCGCCTCTGGGCGAAGTCGCCGACGCGGTATTCATCGATTTTCATTGTGAAGCGACTTCTGAAAAGCAGTCCATGGGCTATTTCGTTGATGGGCGCGCCAGCTGCGTGGTCGGCACTCATACCCATGCGCCAACCGCCGATGAGCGTGTTTTGCCAGCGGGGACGGCTTTTATCACCGATGCGGGTATGTGCGGCGACTACAACTCGGTGCTGGGCATGGGGACGCAAGAGCCGGTTAACCGCTTTATCACCCGCATTCCGCGCGGACGGTTTGAGCCCTCAAATGGTCCCGCGACGATCTGTGGCCTGGCGGTTGATATCGACGACAAAACCGGGCTGGCCCTGCGCACAGCACCTTTGCGCCTCGGCGGCGTGTTGTCGTCAGCGGAACCGGCGTTCTGGCTCGATGAAGAGGCGTAGCGCGCTGCTGCCGCACTGGATTTTGCTTGGCAACGGCCCTATAAGGGGCAAAATTCACTAGCTACGGGCGCTGACGGTCAGATGTGGGCCGCGCGCCGCTCAACTGATGTAATTCAACACTTGCAAGAGACGGATCATGGCAGGCCATTCCCAATTCAAGAACATTATGTTTCGCAAGGGCGCGCAGGACAAAAAGCGCGCCAAGGTGTTCTCCCGTATCAGCCGCGAGATCACCATTGCAGTAAAAACCGGCGGCGGTCCCGACCCGTCCGCCAATCCACGCCTGCGTCTGGCCATCCAGAACGGGCGCGCCGAAAACATGCCCAAAGACAACATTGAGCGCGCCATCAAAAAGGCAGCGGGCAATGAAGCCGATAATATGGATGAAATGCGCTATGAAGGCTATGGCCCCGGCGGTGTCGCCATCATTGTCGAAACACTGACCGATAACAAAAACCGCTCGGCAGCAGCTGTGCGCTCGTATTTTGCCAAGAACGGCGGCGCCATGGCCGAGACCGGCGCGGTCTCCTTCATGTTCGATCATGTCTGCGAAATCGTGTATCCGCTCAGCGCCGGTAGCGCCGACGACGTCCTGGAAGCGGCCATTGAAGCGGGCGCCGACGATGTGGTCACCGACAATGAGCGCCATGTCATCTATTGCGATTTCGAGGCGACATCGGACGTCACCACCGCATTGACCACCGCGCTAGGTGATCCCACATCGGCCAACATCATCTGGAAGCCGCAAAACCTGACCGCCATTAATGCAGACAAGGGAGAGACGCTCCTGAAGTTGATCGCCACATTGGAAGACGACGAGGACGTGCAGAACGTCTTCGCCAATTTCGATATTCCTGACGACGTGATGGCGAAATTGACTGCGGCTTGAGGAGAACTTTATTTCTCGGCGGATATTTTTTCTGCCTCGCGGGCCGTATCGGACGCGAAGAAGCGTCCGGGCCCTGCGGCGGCGCGCGACACGGGTCGCGGGGCTGCGCTTGCAGCCCGGTCGCAGTCGCGACGCATTGTGCCCAAATAGTGAGGGCTGGGCTGGAGCCGTGAGGCCCGCGCTGTGATGGAACTGTGGTCTTTGCCATCTTCCCCCCCGGCGCTTATGCGCCGCGCCTCGCAGTGCCCGCCTGCGCGTAATCCGTTGAGACCTCGCCAAACTCATTGCGGGGCAGGCGGATCAGCACGTGAGAGAGATCAAAAACTCACACCAATCCCTCCCTTTACAGGATACGACCCCGGCGAACAATGTTCGCCCGCGACCCGTGTCGCGCGCTGCCGCAGGTGCCCATGCCTTTTCGGCATGGATTAGCACCGCGAGGCAAAAATTGCTCACAAGACGCGAATCACTTTGCATGATATTGGGGCGGTATGGGAACCAAACCGACAAGAATTATCGGCATCGATCCGGGCCTGCGTTTTACCGGCTGGGGTGTCATCGAATCCGACGGCGTGCGGCTGAGCTATGTCTCCAGCGGCGTGATCAAATCGACGTCTGATGAAGCGCTGGCCTACCGGCTGCGGGAGATCTTCGACGGGCTCACCGGGGTCATCGCTTCGCAGCGGCCCAATGAGGCGGCCGTTGAAGAAACCTTCATGAACAATAATGCGCGCTCGGCGTTGAAGCTGGGACAGGCGCGCGGCGTTGCGCTACTCGCTCCGGCCAGCGCCGGCATTTTGGTCGACGAATATGCGGCTAACGTCATCAAGAAAACCGTCGTTGGCGCCGGTCATGCGGACAAAAAGCAGATCCAGACCATGGTTGGTTTCTTGCTGCCGAAAGCCAAATTCGACAGCGCCGATGAAGCCGACGCGCTGGCCATCGCCATCTGTCATGCCAATCACCGCACCAGCCCGCAGGCGCGCGCCATTCGTGCCGCCCGTGAAGGCGCCATGAAAGAGGCCGTGTGATGATCATATGGATGGCGCAGATGTTACACCTGTGCCTGCGAGGTTTCGTTCTCGCGCGGGAGGTGAAAGAGTGCCTGTTTGATGAAGGTGTCATCCCGGCGCGCGTTGCCGGGATCGCGGTCGGAGCAGGTAAAAGTCTAGCGTTTCCGGCTCAATTCCGCGCATCGGTTTCGATCAATAAACTTGTCGCAGCTGGGATACCGGTGACAAGCACCGGTATGACAAACAGGCCGGTTCCGGCTGGCCCCATAATTGAGGGGAGGCGCGCCTCATGATTGGTAAATTGCGAGGGCTTGTTGATACGCTTGGGCCCGATTGGGTGATCCTTGATGTCGGCGGTGTTGGCTATGAAGTGTCGTGCTCGGTGCGCGTTTTGCGTAATTTGATTGAGGGCGAAGAAGCGACGCTGGCGATTGAGACCTATGTGCGCGAGGACGCGATCCGCCTGTTCGGTTTTGCCAATGAAACCGAGCGGCAATGGTTTCGTCTGCTGCAAAGTGTGCAAGGCGTCGGTGCCAAAGTAGCATTGGCCGTGCTGGGGACGCTCTCGGTTCAGGATCTGGCCAATGCCATAGCGCTGCAGGATAAAGCGATGGTCGCGCAGACGCCGGGTGTTGGCCCGAAAGTCGCAGGGCGTTTGGTGTCGGAGCTGAAAGACAAGGCCGCCAAACTGACCACCGCCAGCGTCTCTATTCCTTCGGTTGGTGCGGCGGCGGGCGGCGCTGGCAGTGCGGGCGCGAAAAAGGGCAAGGGCGGCGCCAAACAAAGCGCGGAACAGGCCGCCGCTGAAGCTGCACAAGCCGCCGCTGCAGAAGCTATCTCGGCCTTGCAAAATCTGGGTTATCAGCCGATTCAGGCCAATGCCGCCGTCGCTACCGCCATGCAGGAATTAGGCGCGGACGCGGGCACTGCCGCCCTCATTCGCCGCGGCCTTAAAGAGCTGTCGGCGGGTTAGAGCGCGCGCGGGGCTGGGTGCTTTACAACCGATCAAGCTTAGAGCGAAACAAACCGCTGCTTACCACGGCGTGACCTTCTTGATGTCTTCCAGCACGGCAGATTGATAGCGGTTGTAATTGAACGTCTCGGAAATTGCATCGAGCGCGGCTTTGCGCGTGCCCCAGGCCTTGCGCCCGCCGATATAAAGATACTGGATCTGGTTGATCTCGTCTTTGCGCGCTTTTTTATCGGCGCTGAGCTCGGCAAAGACCTGATCGAAGGGCGCGCGCTCTTTGCCTGCTTCTTTGAGGCGGCGCACATAGCGCGAGACCAACACCTCATCAACCGGGGCGGTGGGTTTCTTGGCAGCGGTTTTGCGCGGCTGTTTGACATAAAGCTTGCGAAATTCTTCTAAGAATTCGTCGACCGGCATGTCCTCATGGCCTTCAAACAGCGTCAGAAGCTCGCCCAGATCGGCCGCAGCGCGGCTCACACCGGCATCTGCGTAGACGCCTTCGATCTGCTGAATAACATTGCTCAGTTCTTTTACGTTCATGGCCATCGTTGCCTTCTTGTGAGTGCGCGCCCGCCGCTGCGAGGCCACGCCCAGATCAATGATACGCAAACTGCCTATTTGTTCTTCTTTATAAGTTGATTCTCTATATGCTGATTCTGGCGTTTTTTGTGTTGCTTGACGAAACTACCCACTGTTTTGCTGTCATGGGCCTTCAGCGCTTTGGCCAGATTATGCAGCGCCGCCGCCTTGTCCGCCGCTCCTTCGCCCTCATATATGCCGCCAAACCGGGTCAGAACTTTACGCAATTGAACAACCTTCATTTTACAACTCCAAACCCAATACTCTTCGCGACTTCAGCGCCAAGCTTTTCCATGGTGCCCTCACGGAACAGTCTCTCTTTCAAATATAACACGTCTCGCCCTGCTACATTGGCCAATGCCGCTAGCCTTGGAATATGTTGCTCATATATGTGACCATTCATCCCGGCCATTGCAAATTCATCGGTTAGACGAGATAAGCTTTCGATCTCTTTTTCCTTCAACGTGGCGCTTGAAGCAAGATTTACAGCAATTCCGGCCAGTTTTAATGCTGGGTTCAATGCCGGGAGAAAATTGCCAATGCTGTGCAAAAATCTTGTCACTGCTGGCACTGACATGGCATCGGGAATGGTCGGTATAATAAGGTGATGGCTACATGCCAATGCGTTGATCGCACCGGTAGAAAGTCGCGGTGGCCCATCGATCAAGATTACATCAAATCGATCTTGCACGGCTGGATGCAAGAGCACTTCACCCAGGTTGAAACGAACATCCCCATTGGTTTCTTTCATTAACCAGTTCAACATCAATCGGTTTTCTGTGCGAGCCAAATCATAATTCGAAGTAATCAACTGTGTGTTGGGCATTCTAGGGTGGAGTGATTTCGCAACCTGCAACAATTCTGCGCCGTCTTTTTTGCCAGAGATGAAATCGTCGACCAAGGAACCGCCATAATCAATTCCGGCTGCAATCAACAATGTCTCCGATAGTGACCCCTGGTAATCGAGATCGATTGCCAATACGCGTTTTCCCCATCGTTGCTCGAAATAGGCCGCAAGATTTGCTGTGAGTGTCGTTTTGCCGACGCCGCCCTTCAAATTGGCGATCGTGATAATTTTGGGCTTACTGTTTGCCAGCCGTTCCGCATAGCCTGCAGGCGGCGCCGCCGGGTGTATTCGCCAAAGCTCGTCCTCCTCGCCAAACAATGCCTCGCGAATGGTATCGAAATTCTTGACCTTGACCTGTGCCTGCGCGCGGTCGGCATTACATACCGCCATGGTCCCACGAATATCAGTCAGCTCTTTTTTAGAATCATCCAGCGATCTTTGAAGAGCGCCAATCTCCGGGTTCTTAATTCTCTGAAAGAGTTTCTCATAAGCGACGCCAATCGCTGTCCCAGACCCGATTAAACCTAGAACGGCCTGCCAAGTTTCCATACCCTGCAATGCTTCAAACATCCAAAACTCCCCAACGCCTTATAGTCCCACGGGGGGGAGCATAACACGGATGCGGATTGTAAGATCAAGGAGTTATTTAGCCGAAGCTCATGGGTGCCCGCTTTGGCTCCCTATCCCCGTAGCTTTTTAGCGTATGGGGTGAGGGGCAGCCGTAAAATGCGTGAGGGGCATTATGCCCAAGACATCAGGACCAAGGCCGTAAGCCTAAGGCTTCAAGCCTAAGGCTTCAAGCCTAAGCCTATTGGCCGTAGCTTTCGAATTTGGTCAGCACGGTCTGCATTTCCTCATCGCCTAGAATATGCGGCTTGCCCAGCGTCAGGACTTTATAATATTGCTCGGCCAGTCCTTCGACTTCCTGTGCCAGTTCAAGGGCGGCGGGCAAGCTGGCGGCGCAAGCGATCTGGCCGTGATTGGCCATCAGGCAGGCGCTATGGTTTTTGAGGCCGCCGCGCACATGAGTGGATAAGTCTTCCGTGCCGAATGTGGCGTAAGGCACCAGCGGGATCTGCATGCCGCCGGCCACCGCGACCATATAGTGAAAGGCGGGAATGGGTTTATGGGCGCAGGCCAAAACCACGGCGTGGGTGGAATGGCAATGGACAATCGCCTGGCAGTCGGCGCGGGTTTCATAACCGGCGAGATGAAAACGCCATTCGCTTGACGGGCGCCGGGCGCCTGCCGCGGGCACACCTTCAGCGTCAACAAACACAATGTCCTTGGGCTTGAGCTGCTCATAGGCCATGCCGGTCGGCGTGATCAACATGCCCGATTTCCAGCGCGCTGAGACATTGCCCGAGCGCCCCGGCGATAATCCCGTGCGGCTCATGATCAGCGCCGTTTCAATAATGCCCGCACGCAATTGCCGCTCATCAAGTTTTGTACCGCCCTGGGAAGCGGCGCTAGTGGAGGGGGCCATTTTGGTTTTTGCAGGTTTGGCTGCGGGCTTTTGTTTGGGCACAGCAGCAAGCTCATCGGTGGACAGTTTCAACACATCGGCTAGTGAGGCAAGCTGCTTGCGGCGCGGCTTGGACAGGCCCGCCTCCCATTCGCCGATTTCGGTTCTGGTGGCGCCGATTTCCTGCGCCAGTGCCATCATGGAAAACCCGGCGGCCTTGCGCGCGGCTTTAATCTTGTTGCCCATTGCGGTCGCCATGCGCGCTGTCCTTTAGTCTATTGAAAAAAGCGTATTGCGAAACTCGGATTGTAAATACTCGTATTGTGAAATCCGGCGGCGTTAGTGGCCGTCAAAGTTCATCAGCACATGGCATTCAATGCCGTGGCTTTCAACCAGCTTGCGCCCGCCCAGTTCCGGCAGATCAACCACAAACACCGCCCCGGCGATATCGGCGCCTGACTGGTTGAGCAGTTTCACCGCAGCTTCGGCCGTGCCGCCGGTGGCGATGAGGTCGTCGACGATCAGAATTCGCTCGCCCTTGGTAATCGCATCTTCGTGAATCTCGATGACGTCGACACCATATTCGAGCGTGTATTCCATGCCGATGGTTTTATGCGGCAGCTTGCCCTTTTTGCGGATCGGGATGAAGCCGCAGCCCAGCCGATCAGCAACCGCGCCGCCCAGAATAAACCCGCGCGCTTCAATTCCTGCAACCGCATCAATGGGTTGCGTGCGGTACGGTTCAGCCATTTGCGCAATCACCGATTTGAAGCCCTGCGCGTCGCCCAGAAGCGTGGTGATATCGCGGAACATTATGCCCGGTTTGGGATAATCTGGAATAGTGCGCACCAGGGATTTCAGGTCGGTCATGTCAACTCCTCGTCAAATTCATAGGGTTCATTAGCAATATGGCGCCAATCACGGTAGGGTTGATCAAGCGATGCCGGTTGAGGGCGCGCCGAATCAAGATGGATGAGAACGCCCCTCGCCCTATAGCATTCTCTCATTGCAACCGCGATAGGCAAGGTTGTAGGCGCGTACAGCTGCGAATGAGCGAGAACAGAGGCCATGTGACATGAGCGATTCAGATTTCCCCATTACACCGGACGAAGATTTACCGCGCACATTTCGGCGCGCGCGCCGTGAACGTGATGCCGCCCAAAGGGATGCCGGGGCTGGTGATCCAGCACAGTTGGCTGCGTCACACGGTGCGGCTCACACAGCGGCTATGTCGGCGGCTGAGCCACTGAGTGGCCGGCAGCCGGCGCCATTTGAACACGGTCCCGGTCTGCAAAAGCCGCATGTGGTGGTGCGCGAATTCAAAGTGTCGTTTTTCCATTTGATGTTCTTTTTCATCAAGGCGGTGTTTGCAGCTATTCCGGCGTTTATAATTCTGGGCGGGCTGCTGTGGCTGGGCGGCGAATTTTTGACAACCAGCTATCCTGAATTGCTGAAGATGAAGATCCTGATTCAGTTTCCCAATTGATCCCGTTTCCTAACTGAGCCTGTTTTCCCAACCAAGCCCGTTTTCCCAACCAAGAGAGTTCAGGCATTTGAAAAACCGTATTTGGACTATGTGCGCTGTGTGGCTGCCTGTCTTTGCCGCAGCTGTCCTGGCGGGCGGGATCGGCTTAGCAGGCACGGCCCATGCAGGCTCTTATCTTTGGCCCCACACGCAAAAGGCCGGCTTGACCCTCAAAGCCAGTATTGCGCCGCCAAAAGGGTTCGTGCGGGTTCGCGTGGCACAAAACAGTTTTGCCCATTGGTTGCGCGGCCTGCCGATGAAACCGCGCGGCGCCAAAGTCATGCTGCATAACGGCGCGCCCAAGTGGCGCCAGGATGTGCATGTGGCGGTGGTTGATATCGATGTTGGGCGGCGCGATCTGCAGCAATGCGCCGATGCGGTGATGCGGCTGCGGGCGGAATATCTGCTGAGCACGAACCGCCAACGCGATATCTCTTTTAACGATACCGGGTCGGCAAAACCGATTTCCTATACACGCTGGGCGAAGGGCGATCGGCCGCGCCTTAAGGGCAAACTTCTGCGCTGGTCACGCCGGGCCAGACGCGATGGCAGCTATCGCAATTTCCGCAAATATATGACGCTTGTTTTTGCTTATGCGGGGACTTATTCGCTGGCCAAAGAGCTGCGGCAGGTCGCCTTGCAGGACATGCAAATTGGCGATGTGTTTATTAAGGGCGGCTTTCCAGGCCATGCGGTATTAGTCGCCGATATGGTTGAAAATCGCGTAAGCGGTGAGCGGCGGTTTTTGCTGTTGCAAAGCTTTATGCCGGCGCAGGATATTCATGTCCTGAAAAAGCCAGCAATGGGCGGCGGTAACGGCAGCATTACATCGCCTTGGTATGCGGCGCGTTTTGTAGGTCCGCTGATTACACCCGAATGGACGTTTGCGCCCGGCAGTTTAAAGCGCTGGAATTGAACGCGATGTGTTTGTGCGTTTGTGTTCCGCTCGCAGTGCCGGATTGGCGTTTGAATAGGTAAAGTGCGGCAGGCAAGTTTAATGACAAATAAATGGGCCAATAAACGGGCGAGTGTCGCACGTCGCCGCACTTATCCCGGCCGGGCATTTGCCGTAGCCGCCGCGATTTGTATCGCCGGGCCATTGGTTGGCGGGCTTTATTTCATTGCCGGATTTGGTGTCAAGGAACTGGTCGGGCCACATGGTTATCGGTTCAACCAGTTTTTTGAAGCCGCAATTTACGCGCGTAATCTGATTATTGCAGCCTATGCCATTGGCCTTGTTCCGGCAGTCCTGTCGAGCATCTGGATCGGCAGAATAACTTATCTGCACGGCAGTTTCGGCTATGGTCAGGCGGTTGTTGCCGCGATTTTGATGACGATCATATTGCCCGGCATCGTGTTTTTAATGTCGCTTGCTATGCGCGGTGCTGCAATTGGCCGACCAATGTCATATCTGGTAGTCGGCGCGGTCGCGGCGCTGATTGGCGTGTTGAGTGCGCTGACACTGCGCTGGATGATGGGCCGCCTTGGATTTTTCATTGGTGAGCCGTCCTGATCCAATTGTCGCACGCGTTATGCCGCCCGTTTTTTCCTCCGTCACTTTGCCCCGTTTTTTGCTCCTCGTCCCTGCCAGCTTTCCACCATGCCATTATGTAGCAGCTGATGTGCGACGGATTTAGTGGTGCCGGTTCGTCATTGCTGCGAGACAAGACCATTAATCAGGAGATAATCTATGAAGACCACGACTTTTTTCGCAGCCGCAATTGTAGCTTCCGGTGTTGTGCTGGTTGCCACGATGGAAACTGGGCAGGCGCAAAATGCCGGTTCAGGCGAGCAGACCGGCATGCCAAAAGGCAAAATGATGGGCCAGGGTAAGGGCCACGGCAAAGGTATGGGGAAAGGCTATGGCGCTGGGCGTGGTAGCGGCGCCGGTGAAGGCCATGACGAGACGATGAAGCATGAGGGGCCGGAGCATAAGGGCAATCCCGTCCGTCACCGCATAATCCGCAAGGGCGGCGGTGTTCCAGCTCCCTACACCAATGTGAAAAACCCTGTCGCGGCCGATGACGCGGCTGTCGCAGCGGGCAAAGCCCTCTACACTGAGAACTGTGCCACTTGTCACGGTAAAACCGGTGAAGGCGACGGCGAAGCGGGCAAGGGTCTCAAGCCCCGGGTCGCCAATATTGCGTTTATCATGGACAAATGGATTGCCACCGATCCGTTTCTGTTCTGGACCATTTCCGAAGGCGGCGCACCGCTCAAGACCGCCATGCCGGCATTCAAGGACACGCTTAGCGAAACGCAGCGCTGGCAGATCGTGCACTACATGCGCAAGAACCTGAAATAACCGACTGAGTCAGAACAGGCTTAGCCTGACAGGCTACGCCTGACGCGGCTGGGCCAGCACGCGGTCGAACCGGCCGAGCGGGCTGAACCGGCTGGGCCGGCAGAGCGGGGACGCGGCTGTGCGCTGTTTGTTGAACCTGGCAGTGGTGGCGGCGACAGGATATTTGGCAGCGGAACAGGTGATGTTTCGCTGCCTTTTTTCGTGTGTTTGCTCTGCCGTGTCCTTGCGCTCGCCAGACCAGGGCAAATCAGCTAATAGGAAGGGGCTGGAACAAAGCCAAAACAATAATACGGGAGCCCAGGCGCGCCTATGAGCGAAGACGACGAGCAGCGGATTGTGTCGGGTGAGCGGCGGGGCGAGGATGCCGATATGTCCCTGCGCCCGCAAACGCTCGATGATTTCATTGGCCAGGAACAGGCGCGGGCCAATCTGAAAGTATTTATTAAGGCGGCGCGTGATCGCGGTGATGCGCTTGATCATGTGCTGTTTGCCGGGCCGCCGGGACTGGGCAAAACGACCCTGAGCCAGATCATGTCGCGCGAGCTTGGCGTTAATTTTCGCGCTACGTCCGGGCCGGTGATTGCCAAGGCTGGCGACCTGGCGGCGTTGCTGACCAATCTGGAAGACCGCGATGTATTGTTCATCGACGAAATTCACCGGCTGAACCCGGCTGTTGAAGAAATCCTCTATCCGGCGATGGAAGATTTTCAGCTTGATCTGATTATCGGTGAAGGCCCGGCGGCGCGCTCGGTGCGCATTGATCTGGCCAAATTTACGCTTGTCGGCGCCACAACGCGGGCAGGCTTGTTGACTACGCCGCTGCGCGACCGCTTTGGCATTCCGGTGCGGCTGAATTTCTATACGGTTGAAGAGCTGGAGCTGGTGGTCACGCGCGGTGCCCGGGTATTGGGCGCGCCGATGAACGCCGACGGGGCCCGCGAAATCGCACGCCGGGCGCGCGGCACACCGCGAGTGGCCGGGCGGTTATTGCGCCGGGTGCGCGATTTTGCCTATGTCGAGAAAGCCGCCGTGATTGATGCGGCGGTTGCTGACCGGGCTTTGAAGCAGTTGGAAGTTGACGCCGCCGGGCTCGACGCGCTGGATCATCGCTATCTGGGGATTATTGCGGAGAATTATGACGGCGGCCCGGTCGGGATCGAAACTTTGGCAGCAGCATTATCTGAGCCGCGCGATGCGCTGGAGGATATTGTCGAGCCATATTTGTTACAGCAGGGTTTTGTATCGCGCACGCCGCGTGGCCGGGTCATGACGCTGAAAGCCTATCGCCATATGGGATTAACGGGGCCGCAGCGGTCGGCGGCGCCGGAGCTTGGCATGTTTGATCCAGCCGGCGACAATGTCGCTGCTGGCGCGGATACCTCCACAGATGGTGCGGCAGATGGTGGCACTGACAGCGAGCATTAGAGCCTGATCGGTTGAGATGGAAGCACTTTGCTTCTATCGAGATCGTGAATCAGACTCTACAACAAGGACTTAGAGCAGCCCGCCTACATAAATATGATTCCACTCAAGTCGGACCTGCTCTAGAGCAATACTGATGCAGGAATGAATGACATGGCAAACACGACCAAAAACGGCGGGCGCCCAGATATAAGTGCAAAAAGCACTGGCGCAAACGACACAGCTGCAAAATGGCCGGATCTGGCCGGGCGTCTCAGCGTCGGTGAGCACACCGGCGCGCCAATCCATGAGCTGCCGATCCGGGTTTATTTTGAAGACACTGATTTTACCGGGCTGGTCTATCACGCCAGCTATGTGCGCTGGTGCGAGCGCGGGCGCTCCGACTTTCTGCGCCTGGGCGGCAATGACCACAAAGACCTGATGACACCGCGCGGTGGGGCTGAGCCTTGCGGTTTTGTCGTGCGGCGGATGGCGCTTGAGTTTCTCAAACCGGCGCGAATTGACGACGTACTAGCCGTGAAAACCACTGTGCATGAGCTGAACGCCGCCTCGCTGAGCCTTGATCAGACGATCTGGCGCGATGGTGAAAAACTGTTTGAGGCGCGCGTGTTAGTGGTTTTGGTGTCGGCTTCGGGGCGCCCGCAGCGACTATCTAAGGCCATCGGCCAGCTTTTTGGTGGTTAGGCCGGGCGGCAATTACCCGCATTCCGCGCACAGGGCGAGCCGTTCAGTACCACCAAGCCGTCACAGGAAAGCCCCCAAAACCGCCACACTTTCCGCCGGATTTCGGGGGATAAGCAGACAATTGGAATTGATCTTTGGCGATGATAGGCGCTGGTGAGCAGTATTAGTCCTTGGCTGTGCAACAATCAGCACTGCGCCTAACGTGAGACAGATTCGCGCCCTATTGGGCCTTCAGCGGCGCAGCATTGGCAAAGATATAACGCGAAGAGCGGCGGATTTAGTCGCTTCTGGCAAACTGAAATTGGCGAACCCGACGGATTACATAATGAACCTGACTGTATTTGCGCAAGTCACCTCAGTGACCTTGAAACCGACAAGCCAGGAAGGCTTTTCATTCATCACACTGTTTTTAAATGCGCATATCGTGGTGCAGATTGTCATGTTC
>JAJRRE010000267.1 GCA_024279745.1 Alphaproteobacteria bacterium | reverse complement strand
ATGAGTGGGACCTCAGAAAGGTTCCCCATAAGGATCTGGTCGAAAAGCATTACGGCTAAGGCCGCTTTTCCCGAGGCCGTCAGCCTTGGACCTCAAATTCAAACCAGAAAGGGCGCTCAGCAATGGGCGCCCTTTTTGTTTATGCTAGTCAGATCACCGTTAGAGTAGTTCAGATTTAGATCGAACCACCACGGGCTGCAAACGCAGCCCCGCCAATCGTTTGGCGCGCACGCGCAGGCTCGAGCAATGCTCGAAATAGCCGTGAGCGAAAGAACAGCAACGTTACAATCTAAACCGTTGTTGCAACCCCAGTACCCACAATCCCTTCGTGCCATTTGGCCACCAGCGCATAGTCGGGGTCAGCCTTGAACGCGGCGCTCGCGCGCAGGCCGCCATTTTGCGTCAGCGCATAAGCAACCAGTTTGCAAAAGCGCTGATTGCAAAAGTAAGACGTGTGAATAAGCTCGTCCCAGGTCAGATATTCAGACAGCATGTCGGAGCTGTTTGTTTCATTAGAACTCGCACCATCAGCAGTGCTGGCAAACAGCCTTGCTGCATTGCGAAATTTGGGGATCGCCAGTGCCGCAGCCTTGTCCGCATGGGCCTGGATTTCGTTCGCCAGTTCATCCGGTAGGGGCGGCTGCCCTGTCTTCATCCACATCGGCCAGGACCGCGCGTCAACCGCTTCGTCCACTTGCGCGTCAGAGCCGAAAGCCGTTGCCCTGATCTGGCTCCTTGCGGTCGCATTAAGCATTAGAGCCAGCACCGCACTGCCGGGGGACGCCAGAAATCGAGTGGTATACCAGATCATCGTGAAAAAGATTGCCATCAACATCATCGCTGCAACCAGCGTCGTCACCTTATTACCGCGACTATAGCAATTTTTTCTATCAAAATTGACACTGCAGCCAATCTTTCTCGACGTCCGCAATAATATTTCCATTACAGCATTCACATTCCTGTTTACGTCCTCGCCGTTACCTTGCAGGGTATTATTAATTTGATTACTGGTTTGGCTATCGCCTTGAACAACGGGAGAGACGCCCAAGATGTACGAATATGAAAATTCGTGAAACGCCCGCATTATACTTGGGCTATTCACCAATATACCGATAATAGCAAATGGCAGAATGAAAGATAAACTTTTCCTTATTGCATTGACTGCAAATCTCTTATCGAACACATCGAACCGCAATGCTTTCAAAGCGCTTAATCCCTGCACTGCTTCATCATTTTTGTGCCATAAAGAAATATATCGCATTCCATATGCTTTGTTTAGGTAGTTTCTTCCCGTATGCGTGTATCGGAGCGTTTTTCCACGCTCCCACTTCAAGCTTACATAATAATAAATCAAAAAGGGAACGGCCAATACCAGGCTGAAAAACGAAATTGCAATTTCACCACCTCTTCCATAATCGCCAGCTTCGGTCCCGAAATAAGGTCCCAGCAATAAGAATGCCATGAGCGGAAGCATTATAAATAGAATAGGTCCAAAAAGAATACTATAAATCAGTTTCCCGGTCACATCCAACCTGGTGAACAAAAACCGTTCCTTGCGCGATTGAATAAAGGGTGTGCCGACAGTGATCCAGTTTTTAAGATAGTCGAGCGTGCAGCGCTTACCCGCATGATTGACCAGGGCCGCCGATGTCACCGAGCCGCCGTGGCTGTGACCGATGATGCTATAGGGCTCACCGCGCGCTTCCAGCTCATTCATCTTGCCGCAAAGCTCGGTGCCCGCCTCGCGCCGCGAGGTCTCGCTATTGGCGCCGTCCCAGATTACTGGCTGAAAGTTCAACTCGCCCGTATCGCCTTCGTTCGGCTCGACCAGCCGGCGCATACGCCCTTCAAATTCGCTGCCCTTTTGCCACCACTGCTCGCCGGTCTCTTCGCCCGTGGTCCCCGTCCCATGCACCGTTAAAATCGTTGCCATACTTATTACTCCCACCCTGGCCCAAAATGATCAGCAACATTATCAGCATTCTGCTTTTCGTAAACCCCGGCAACAAAAACAACAATCCAATCGTGGTTTTGCGGCGCAATAAAACTGCACCCAACCCACGCTAATGGCCCCGGCCGCAAAACTGGTTGTTACAAAAAATTATAAGGATCGATATCGACGGCAAGCTTGAGATCACCCTTGATCGCCGGCAGACCGGCTAGCCACTGGCGAATATAGCCTTGCATATCCATGTCCTTGGGCGCCTTGACCAGCAGGCGAAAACGGTGACGCCCGCGCACCACGGCAATCGGCGCTTCGGCGGGACCAAGCACGGTAATCCGTTTGGCGAACGGTGCCTTTCTGGCGGTCTCGCGCGCAAAGCCTTCCGCCACATCGCGCATCCGGGCCGAAATAATCAGCGCCGCCAACCGGCCATAAGGCGGCAGCTCGGCCAATTGCCGCTGCTTGATTTCGCGTTCCACAAAGCTGTCCCGGTCGCTGTCGATAATCGCCTGCATCACCGGATGATCCGGCAGATGGGTCTGCACCAGCCCGCGCCCCTGCGCGAAGGTACGGCCCGCACGCCCCGTCACCTGAT
>JAJRRE010000266.1 GCA_024279745.1 Alphaproteobacteria bacterium | reverse complement strand
GCTGCGAATGCTGGCATCATGCACTAATTTTGCAAGTCTATCGCAATCTGTTGCGCAATCCAAAAGCAGTTTACCTTTGCAATCCAATCGGATGCCCCGCTTTTGGCGAACCGCATCGGTGGCAATAGTGTTCATCCACTCCACCCGGCCATCGGCTGTCAGCAGCAAAGCCGGCGTGTGCAAGTGCTGAAGCATTGAGTGAAATTTAGATTGCCCGCCGCCCAAAATGTCTAAATTCCGCTTGATGTCCAGGGCCCGCTGCAAATGCGGTCGCAGCGTTTCAAGCATCCGCACAACGACGGGACCATATTTATCGTCCGTGCCAAAGGTATAATCAAAATTAAGCGTTTCTGTATAATCAGCCTGCCCGAAGAGTTTAATAGCTGTACCTGCGCCTTTGCCCGCTGGCAGGACCCAATCATTGAAAAACTCCGCGTGGTCACGAGGCAGATCAATGTGTAGTTCCGCAGACGTGTAAATCGTACCGGATTTTTGGTTGTTATGAATATCAATCCATGGAGAGATGGTGTGATAATGGTTTAAATAGCTTTCAGCATGTTCAGCGTCCAGCGAACCGCTGATCTCAAGGCGGCAATGGTTGAGCCCACGGTCATAGCCATGCATGACCACTGACGAGAACGGAACCAGTTGGGATATCTGGTCGGTGACCATAGCCCAGTCGGTGTCACCGGTCATTGTGCCGTAAATACTGTCAATAATTTCTATAATTTTCGCGTCGCTTATATAATCGACCATTGGCCCACCACCATTGCCCCACCGCGAATGCTCAATGTCTTTGCTTGGCGTGAAACACACCGAACGTTGTTCGGCTATTATGTACGCCAGCCGAATACTGTTATTCTGGTGGCAAGATGCCTGAGCGGCACGCTCAAATCAAGATACGTGTTCAGATAAAATAATCTAATTCGTTATAATTTGTTGAAAGCATTCTGAAACTTGGTCATTTTTGTCGTCGGCTCATATAGCGTGCGGCGCCGCGCAGTGGCTCAGCCTTATCGTCAAACCGATCGAGAGCTGCAATGGCATCTGTTTCGGATTGGGCCAGAGCCGCGCGCGCGGCCTCAACGCCAAGCAGCGAAACCAGCGTGGCCTTGCCGGCGTTATCGTCTTTGCCCACGGCTTTGCCGACGGTTTTCTGGCTGCCTTCGACGTCCAGCAAATCGTCTGAGATTTGAAACGCGCGGCCTAAGTTCTGTCCATAATCGATCCAGGCGCGCCGCTCATCTTGGCTCGCCCCGCCCAAAATTGTCCCCGCTGTGCAGCCGAACAAAATCAGCGCGCCGGTCTTCATCGCCTGCAAATGCAATATGTTGTCGATCGTGAGGGCACTGGCGTCGGCAATTTTTTCCGCGTCAAGGTCAAGCTGCTGTCCGCCTGCCATGCCGGCCCAGCCCGATGCGCGCGCCAGCGATGATACCAGTTCCATGCGGATGGCCGGGTCGTCATGGGTGGCTTTGTGGCATAAAATTTCAAACGCCAATGTCAACAAAGCATCACCTGCCAAAATCGCCGTGGCTTCGTCATAAGCCTTGTGCACGGAGGGGCGGCCGCGGCGCATATCGTCATCGTCCATGGCCGGCAGATCATCATGGGCGAGCGAATAACAATGCACGGCTTCCAAAGCGGCAGCAGTTGTGACCGATTGCTCATAAGGAACCCCAAACAGTGCCGCGCTTTGCATGACCAGGAACGGGCGGACACGCTTGCCGCCGCCCAGAACCGCATGGCGCATGGCACAAGCCAGTCGGTAAGTTGGCTGGAAGCCGCGACTGGCTTGATCGGGGGCGGGCTTGTCCGCCGCCAGCAAACGGGTCAAACGCGCTTCGACAAGATCGGCGCAACGGCTAAGCTGTGTTTCAAAGGGCATTGGCGCAAGATATCACTTTAGAAGGAATGGGAAGGCTTGAGATCGTACCAGATTGGCGCGTGATAGTGGCGGTTTTGGAGTTTGGCTTTGCCAGCAAGTATTGATTTAGTCTGCACCCAATCTGGGGCTGTCGGTGCGGGGATCACAATAACATACGGACCGGCTCATATCACGAAACCACCGGGAATTCCCAGTCTGAAAACTTGGCAACCGGAAATGATGCGGACAACTTGCGGCGGCGCTGGTTTCAGCCATGATTTTGTCGCAGTTCTGACGTCCCCGTTTTGTGATCGCGGTCGGTTGGGCTAAAGGTGAAGGCACAGCTCAAATCAGAGCGCTGAACGTGCTACTCAAACCAGAGCGCGGAATGCGTGAACCAAATCAGGGCGCGGAACGCGCGATTGGGGCAAATAGTAAGATGGGCAATGACAAACGCAAATGACAAACACAGCGGCGAAAAGGAAGGGGCTGTATCCAGGCCCGATCCTGCCTCGTCACATGTCTCGTCGCCTGGCCCGTCACCTGCGCCGCATGGTCTGGCGTCTTCTATGACACCGTCCGACTCGGCGCCCTCCTCGTTGCCCAATCCTTGCGCCCCCCCAGACAACGAAACGTCGCCGCGCGACAACACAAGCATAGCGGCCCTTGCAGCGGCGGCGGCAATTGCGCACGCGATGGGGCGACCTCCCCCAGCAGACGCGCCGCTTCAGTCACCGCCGCTCCAGGCACCAAACCCGCAGCCTGTTTCATCAGAATTAAAACTTGCCAGCCAAGCTGAAGTTCAAGCGCCAACTCTAACGCCAGCGATAACCCCGGCACCAACCATTGCGGCACAGGCCGCTCTGGCCGCGCAGAACTTGGCACTTGAATATACCGCAGCGCTTAAAGGGCGCGCGCCGCCAGCTCCTGGAAGCGAACCGGCGCTAGCAAAGCCAGCGCAACAACAAATCGAAAATAAAGCCGAGGAGAGCGCGACGTCGGAGCCCCTGCCCAGCCCAAAGCCCGAGTTATCGCTTATAACGCCAACGGAAGCCATCAAGCCAAAGCAGCAAGCGGTTGTTCCCTCGCTGGCTGCCCTGACGGCGCTAGCCGCCATGACTCGCGCCAAAGCATATGATGCTTCCATGGCGTATGACGCCCTCAGGGCATATGATGCCTCCAGGGCATATGACGCCTCCAAGGCGTATGATACTTCCAAGGCGTATGACGCCTCCAAGACATTGGAGACCGTCCCCGCCGGTAAAGCGCCTGTCGAAGCGCCGGAAACAGCCGCCGCCGCTGCAGGTCTGCCGCCAGGTGACACCGTTGCTACTGCTCCAGTTCCCGTTTCCGCACCCCCTCGAACGCGATTGCCGCAAGTTAGTCTCGCCCAGCTGCCGGCTTCGCTAAATGCTGCCATTGCTGAATCGGAAGCAACCACGCCGCCCCAAACCCAAACCCGGTTCGATAAGACGGAAAAGAGTGAACGGTTTGTCCGCGCCCGTGCCGATGAGCCGGGGCAACTTACGGCGCTCGCCTTCGCTCCAGCCGTATCTGCAGTGGCGATCAACCCCACCCCGCGCCCAGTCCGCAGCGCCGCCAGGATCGATACAGCAGCTAAATTTCTACGACCGCCCAAGCCACAAGCCAAATTAGCACGACCGCAGGCGCAGCCCCAATTGTCACCGCCCGTGCCTGGTTCTAAATCCCAGCCGGACCCGGTTTCGCCGCCGCAGGGGAAGCCGCCATTCCGTAGTACAGATCAAGCCTCAACGGCTTCTACAGCTACAGCAGCGACTGCGACAGCTTTAGTACAAATGCAAATGCCCGCCGGGCCTGTGTCGCTCGGACGAGATGTTGCAGCGCCATTTGGAGCGGGCCAACCGCAACAGCGCCGCAGCGCCAAGAGATCCACGGGCCGCGGCGCATCTTGGTGGCAGGGCTTCTCCTGGCTGCGCAAAGTCTTCAAGATTGCTGCGTTGGCCGTTGCCGGTTACGGCGTGTTGTGCATTGCCTTGATATTCGTCTACCGCTTTATCGATCCGCCGACATCGAACCTGATGTTATG
>JAJRRE010000265.1 GCA_024279745.1 Alphaproteobacteria bacterium | reverse complement strand
GGTTGCGGCAGCAAAATTGCGCCGGGCGCAGGACGCGGCGCAAGCGGCGCGGCCCTATGCGGAGCGCATGGATGTCGTGCTGTCGAAGCTGGGCCAGAGTGTTGGCGGCAATGAAGGCGCCTCAAAGCTGCTGGTGGGTACCGGTCGGGACGATGTGCATCTTTTGCTGGTGATGACGTCTGAACGTGGTCTGTGCGGCGGCTTTAATTCGTCCATCGTGCGTAAGGCCCGCGCCGACATTGTTGAGCTGGTTAAAGACGGCAAAAAGGTCAAGCTGTTATGCGTTGGCAAGAAAGGCGTCGATATTCTGCGCCGTGAATTTGCCGATCAGATTGTTGATATTGTCGATCTGCGCGCCGTCAAATCGCTGGGCTATGTTAACGCCGAAGATGTTGCAACCCGCGTGTTCAAACTGTTTGAGGCTGGCGAGTTTGATATCTGCACCATGTATTTTTCTGAGTTTCAAACGGTGATGACGCAGATACCGACCGGAATGCAGCTCATTCCGCCCAAACTGCCCGAAGCTGCTGAAGGCGATCAGGCCGGCCCCAATGATGCTTATGAATATGAGCCAGGCGAAGAAGAAATCCTCGATTACCTCATTGAGCGCAATGTAAAAACGCAGATTTTTCGCGGGCTGTTGGAAAATGCCGCCTCGGAACAAGGCTCGCGCATGACCGCCATGGACAGCGCCACACGCAATGCCGGCGATATGATCGATGCGTTGACCATGACCTATAACCGTCAGCGTCAGGCGCAGATCACTAAAGAACTTATCGAAATCATTTCGGGTGCTGAAGCACTCTAATCTGAACGCACCTAGCCTAAAGGGTACCAAACTATGTCGCAAAATACTTCAATCGGTCGCATCTCCCAGGTGATGGGCGCCGTGATCGACGTGAAATTTGAAGGCTCATTGCCGGCCATCATGAACGCGCTGGAAACTGAAAACCAAGGCCAGCGGCTGGTGCTGGAAGTGGCGCAGCATTTGGGCGAGAATTCAGTGCGGACCATCGCCATGGATAGTAGTGAAGGCCTGGTGCGCGGCCAGAAAGTCACCGATACGGGGCAGCCGATTTCCGTGCCTGTGGGTGACGGTACGCTTGGCCGCATCATGAATGTGATCGGCGAGCCGGTTGATGAAGTTGGCCCGATCCCACATGACACCACGCGCGCCATTCACCAAGAAGCGCCTCCATTCGTAGAGCAGTCGACGGAATCAGAAATTCTGGTGACCGGCATTAAAGTGGTTGACCTGCTGGCGCCATACGCCAAAGGCGGCAAGATCGGTCTATTCGGCGGCGCTGGTGTGGGCAAGACGGTGCTGATCATGGAATTGATCAACAATATCGCCAAGGCCCATGACGGCTATTCGGTGTTTGCCGGTGTTGGCGAGCGTACCCGCGAAGGTAACGATCTCTACTACGAGATGATCGAATCCAACGTGAACGTCGATCCGACCAAGAATAACGGCTCGGCTGAGGGCTCTAAGTGTGCGCTGGTGTATGGCCAGATGAACGAGCCTCCCGGTGCCCGCGCCCGCGTCGCACTGACCGGCCTGACCGTGGCTGAAGATTTCCGCGATAAGGGCCAGGACGTGTTGTTCTTTATCGATAACATCTTCCGCTTTACGCAAGCGGGTTCTGAAGTGTCGGCGCTGCTTGGTCGTATCCCGTCCGCTGTGGGCTATCAGCCAACGCTGGCCACCGACATGGGCACCATGCAGGAGCGCATTACGACCACCACCAAGGGCTCAATCACATCCGTACAGGCGGTTTATGTGCCGGCCGATGACTTGACCGACCCGGCGCCCGCCACATCCTTTGCCCATCTCGATGCGACGACCGTGCTCAACCGCGCCATTGCGGAAAAAGGTATTTATCCGGCTGTGGATCCGCTCGATTCCAACTCGCGTATGCTTGACCCGCGCATTATCGGCGACGAGCACTACGAAGTGGCCCGTTCGGTTCAAGAAATCCTGCAGCGTTATAAGGCCTTGCAGGACATCATCGCCATTCTGGGCATGGACGAGCTTTCAGAAGACGACAAAGTAGCTGTGGCCCGCGCCCGTAAGATCGAGCGTTTCTTGTCACAGCCCTTCTTCGTGGCTGAAATCTTCACGGGCTCGCCCGGCAAACTGGTGGCGCTTGAAGACACCATCAAGGGCTTTAAGGGTCTGGTTAATGGCGATTACGACCATTTGCCTGAGCCTGCTTTCTACATGGTCGGCACCATTGAAGAAGCGATTGATAAAGCTGCTAAACTGGCTGAAGATGCTTAAAGTCGGTGCTCGTGCGAGGGCTGCTGCTGACGACTTCTCTGGTGCGGCGCTCATATGAAACTGACCCGGCGAACGGTACTTGCAACGCTAATTAGGAGATCGCTTCATGGGGACACATGACAATGGCGGCGCCAGTTTCGGCTCCTGTTGCGAAAGCATGGCCGAGATTATTCAAGGGGGCGATGACGAAGAGTTTGAGCCCCTGATTACAATCAGTGAGACCGGCGTTCTGTATATGACGGTTGGTCTGGTCGAATTGGATGGCGATCAGCCCGGCATGATGGATCACGCAATTTTCTATTGCCCGTTCTGCGGCACCAATATCCAGACGCCCGAAGAAGTGGCTGCAAAATCGGGCGGCGAAAGTTAAGCTTGGCGCGGCGCTTGATGCGGTTTTGAGCCCGTGCTCGCCCGTGCGAACAAATATTACCGACTGGCCCGGCAGGGCGAATCAGGCGGGCGATGATAACAGTTGAATAACAATACGGGGCGCGACAATCCCGGCGAAGGACGAGTAAAGCATGGCACAGACGTTCAAATTTGAACTGGTAAGCCCCGAGCGCATTTTGATGTCGGAAGATGTCGAAATGGTTGTTGTCCCAGGTGCCGAGGGTGCATTTGCGATTATGCAGGGCCATGAGCCGACCATCTCGACCCTGCGCCCCGGCGTTTTGGACGTGACCAGCGCTGAGGGTCATAAGCGCATTTTCGTCAAGGGCGGTCTGGCGCAGGTGGATGCAGATTCAGCAACCATATTGGCCGAGCACTCCTTTGTGATTGATGAGGGTGATCCCAGCCAGACCACGGCAGAACTGGATGCTGTCGAAGCCGCGCTGAAGGACGATAACGATATCGAGGCTCTCGATCATCTGACCCGCGCAATTGCCGACATCAAAGCCGGACTGTAAGCGCAGATTACTGGTTTTTCCCAGTATAGTTAACAGATATGCCCTGCGCTTTGAGTGCTTGTTCAATGTTGCGCAGGCAAGTATCATTGTCTTTGCGGAACAATTCCCAAAGGCTGTCCTCTATTTCAATGTTTCCGGACTGGCAAGTATAAGTACCAGTGCCACTGACCTGAGACCCAACTTCCCTCCAGTTATAACGAGAGTCCCTGGGGTTGATATTGTCTGTTCGTGGTCGTGATGGCAAGGCTTATGGCATGGTCTCTAAACTCCTCAGGTGTTTTGTTGGCGAGGGACG
>JAJRRE010000264.1 GCA_024279745.1 Alphaproteobacteria bacterium | reverse complement strand
AGCCCGTCAAAAATTGCCGGAGCTGACTGATTTTCTCATTGTCGAGGACGAAAACTTCGACGCCGACCGCCTGAAGGCAACTTTGCATATCATGTTTGGCTATGATGTCGAGGTGCGCCGGGCCACGACATTAGGTAATGCTCTTGATTGTGTGATTGAACGTCACCCGGAGATCATTTTCCTCGACGATTATCTCAAGCCGGCCGATACCGCCTCCGCTACCATCCCATTCCTTCGCCGCTGTAGCTATGAAGGCCCGATCATTATAGTCAGCTCCATGGTCACACGCAAACGCCGCGGCGAGCTGATCAACGAGGGTGCTGACGATATCATCCATAAAGATGATCTGGATTCGGTGCGTATTGCCGAAGCCCTGACGCGTGTCTTCAAGGACAAGGCTTAACCGCCGAGCTTCCTCTGGACCCGCTGGGCCGCTTGCGGCGTCGTGAACCGGCAAATAAACTAAACCCAAAACCTTCCCCATTCCTGGCATTGGCTAGAAGACCAATATCGCTTTGCATCTTCCCCCTATGGCTTTCGCATTCCCGCGCCCCTAGGATGACTTCGATTTTTTTAGCAGGCCTAAGTGCCTGAAGTTTGCTCAAATCGGAGATTTGTAGATGGCACAGGATCTGTATCATTTTATCGGCGGTAAACGGGTAGCTGGCACGTCCGGCCGTTTCCATAATGTCAATTGGCCGATGACCGGGGAGGTCGCGGCACGTACGCCCCTGGCTAATACCGCTGAAGTGCACGCGGCCGTCGAAAACGCCAAAGCTGCACAGCCGGCCTGGGCCGCACAAAATCCGCAAAACCGCGCCCGGGTCATGTTCAAGTTTCGCGATCTTGTGCAAAATGAAATGGTAGACCTCGCCCTTCTGCTGGCACGCGAACATGGCAAAACGCTTCTTGATGCGCGCGGTGATATTCAGCGCGGCCTCGACGTTGTGGAATTTTCCTGCGGTATTCCCCACTTGATGAAGGGGGATTTCACCGAGGGCGCCGGGCCGGGCATGGATGTATTTTCTATGCGCCAACCCCTGGGTGTTGTTTGCGGCATCACGCCGTTTAACTTCCCGGCCATGATCCCGATGTGGAAGCTGGCACCGGCGATCACCTGCGGCAACGCCTTTATCCTGAAACCGTCTGAGCGCAATCCTGGCGTGCCGTTGCGATTGGCTGAATTATTGATCGAAGCAGGCTTGCCCGCAGGTATATGTAATGTTGTTAACGGCGATAAAGAAGCCGTCGACGCCATTCTTGACGATCCCGATATCAAGGCGATCGGCTTTGTCGGCTCCACCCCGATCGCAGACTATATTTACACGCGCGGCTGCAAGGCTGGCAAACGCGTGCAATGTTTTGGCGGTGCAAAAAACCATATGCTGATCCTTCCCGACGCGGATATGGACCAGGCCGTCGATGCGCTGATCGGTGCCGGCTATGGCTCCGCCGGTGAGCGCTGCATGGCAATTTCCGTGGCGGTTCCCGTTGGCAAAGCCGCTGCGGACAAACTGGTGGAAGCGTTGATCCCGCGGGTTGAAGCCTTGAAAGTCGGCCTGTCCACCGATGAAGACGCCGATTACGGCCCGATGATCACAGCCGAGCATGTGGCTAAAGTCAAAAACTATGTCGAGCAGGGGGTCAAAGAGGGCGCGGAGCTGAAAGTCGACGGACGCGATTTCAAAATGCAGGGCTATGAAAACGGCTTCTATATGGGGGGCTGTCTTTTCGATCATGTGACCAAGGACATGACCATTTATAAAGAGGAGATCTTCGGCCCAGTGCTCTGCGTTTTACGCGCCAATGATTATGAAGAAGGCCTTGGGTTGATCAACGATCACGAATTTGGCAATGGCACCGCCATATTCACTCGCGACGGCGATGCGGCACGCGATTTTTGCTCACGCGTCCAGATCGGCATGGTTGGCGTCAATGTGCCAATTCCCGTGCCCGTTGCCTATCACACCTTCGGCGGCTGGAAGCGCTCCGGCTTTGGCGATCTCAATCAACACGGCCCCGATGCAATCCGTTTTTACACGAAAACCAAAACCGTAACATCGCGCTGGCCCAGCGGCATCAAGGACGGCGCCGAATTTGCCATCCCGACAATGAAATGATCCACTTTGAAGAGCTGGCACCGTGACATATAACAATGACACTGCGTAAATGGAGGCCAACAGCACCAGCCTCATGCATCCCAATCTGCCCGTGTCAGCCTCAGGCTGACGCGGTACGCCGGAAAATGCAAGAGAAACGTTGCCATTTTGTTCTTAGCTTGCGTTCGTTGTATTGGCTAGTCTTGGGACATCCTCAGTACGTGCTTGCCTGCCCTGGGGTAACTTGGCTCAACAGCCCGAGCCGGCAGTACAGCGTTAAGACAGGAGGCAACATATGACACCGGCAAGTTTTGTTTGGCGGACATTCGAATGGCAGTTCCAAGATCACAGCTACCGACTTGAGGTTAGTAAAAACGGAAGCCTGGCGCGGTTTTCGTCCCACGGACCAGATCGGACAAGCACCAAAGACGGCAGCACTGCTAAGAACGTACAGCTCCTAGAGATGCCGATGGCTGTCTGGGTTGCCTTGTCCGATGCGGTATCGCAAACCCGAGCGCAGGAACGCCGGTCGGGATTACCAGCACGAGCAGGAAAATCCTGGTCGCAAGCTGAATGTCAAAAAGTTGCCAAGGCCTTTAAGATCGGCGTGACCATTGAGGATATTGCCAATCAGCAAAATCGAACTGAAGGAGCAATCATTGCAAGGCTTGCACAATTGGGCTTGATTGATCGCGAAACCTTTGCGCATCCCAGCTTAATCGCAATGAAAGACACAAAGTCCAACCTGCAATCGGGAATTTCTGGCAGTCCATCCCATTAAAACCGGCACAGCAGAGGAAGCGGCACACGGTCGCTCTTTCTTGTTTTGCAACTTAATCTAGAAGAAACCCTTCATGGATTTTTCACTGACTGAAGAACAAACAGCTATCCAGAACCTGGCTTTGGATTTTGCGAAAGAAAAGCTGGCACCTGGCGCGGCGCAATGGGACCAAGACTGTCATTTTCCGGTAGATGTCATTCGCGAAACAGCCCCCCTTGGCATGGCCGCTATCTATGTGGACGAAGACATGGGCGGATCGGGGCTCAGCCGGCTCGACGGCGCTCTAATTTTCGAAGCGCTCAGCACTGGTTGCCCGACCATAGCGTCATATATATCGATCCATAATATGGTTGCGTGGATGGTTGCCAAATATGCCAATGACGAACAACGAAAATCCTGGATGCCGAAACTGGCGTCGATGGAATGGCTGTCCAGCTATTGCCTGACCGAGCCGGGAGCCGGGTCTGACGCGGCGGCGCTTAAAACCAGCGCCGTAAAGACAGGCGATCATTACGTCCTCAACGGTTCAAAGCAATTCATATCAGGGGCAGGCGTATCAGATTTTTATCTGTTGTTTGCGAAAACCGGCACAGAAAAGGGCGCCGGCGATATCTCGGCTTTTGCAATACTTAAAGATACGCCAGGCATGAGCTTTGGTCCGCCGGAACGCAAGATGGGGTGGAATGCGCAGCCAACCTGCCAGGTCATTTTGCAGGACTGCCGTATCCCGGCAGATAATCTGATCGGTGCGGAAGGAGAAGGGTTCAAATTTGCCATGAGCGGTCTTGATGGCGGCAGGGTAAACATCGGTGCCTGCTCGGTCGGTGCTGCTTGGCACGCTTTGGAAACGTCTAAGACCTATCTATTTGAACGCAAGGCCTTTGGCCGCAACCTTGGTGATTTTCAAGCACTGCAGTTCAAAATTGCTGATATGGCAACCGAGTTGGAAGCCGCTCGTTTGATGATTTATCGCGCCGCCTATGCGCTTGACCAAGGGGATCCGCAAGCTTCGCTTTATTCGGCAATGGGCAAGAGACTGGCAACCGATCTAGGGTTCAAGATCTGCAATGACGCGTTACAGCTGCATGGCGGCTATGGCTATCTGGCAGATTACGGCATGGAAAAACTGACCCGCGATTTGCGCGTCCATCAAATTTTGGAAGGCACCAATGAGATTATGCGGGTGGTGATTTCACGGCGGCTGCTGGAAGGCTATCGAGGTTAGAAGAACGATGACAGAAAGAATAACCACAATTCAGGATGAGGTTTTCATTCGCCGCGACGGCCGAGCGGGGCGTTTAACACTGAATCGCCCTGATGCGCTCAACGCATTGTCCTATAACATGATCGGTATGATCTGGCGCACCTTGCATGAGTGGATCAGCGACGACGCCATTGAACTTGTCATATTGGACGGTACCGGCGAGCGGGCGCTTTGTGCCGGCGGCGATGTGCGCGCGCTATACGACAGCCGGATCAGCAGCGGCGGCACAGCACTGGGCGAAAAATTCTGGCGCGAAGAATATCATCTCAATGCGCTGATTGCGCGCTATCCAAAACCATTTGTTGCAATTATGAGCGGCATCGTAATGGGCGGCGGCATCGGCTTATCGGCGCATGGCCAGCACCGCATTGTCACGCAAAACTCAATGCTGGCCATGCCGGAAACCGGTATTGGTTTGATCCCCGATGTCGGCGGGACCTGGCTGCTTTCCCACACCCAGGGCCAGCTGGGCACCTATCTGGCTCTGACCGGTGCGCGCATGAGCGCATCCGATGCCATTCAGGCCGGCTTTGCCGATCATTATGTCGTGCAAGAACAAATAGCGCCAATGGTCGACCGATTAACGGCGCACGGCGGCGCGCTCGTCGAAGACATCTTGGAAGAATTTGAAACCACAATCCCAGACTCGCCGCTGGCAGCAGCGCGCCCGCAGCTCGATGACTGGTTTGCCTCTGATCAGGTGGAAGACATATTAGCGCGGCTCAACACAACCACCGATGAGCTGGCGCAAAAAACACGCAAGATTTTATTGCGAAAATCACCACTCGCGTTGAAATTAACTTTGGCCGCAATCCGCCGCGCCCGCCATCTTGCAACATTGGAAGAGGCACTAAATACCGAGTTTAGATTGGTCATGCATTTGCTTGAAGGCGGCGAGTTTGTTGAAGGTGTTCGTGCTCAATTAGTAGATAAGGATCGTAAGCCAAATTGGTCTCCCAAAATACTCGAAGACGTCACAAGTGACATAGTCGAGCGCCATTTTGCGCAACTTATCGGCGTCGAGGACCTTGGATTGTGACCAATGAGGCAAAGCCACCGACCAATTGACAATATTTTCACAATGACAACAAAACGAAGTGCCCTTAACTTGCCTTTCTTCATGCGCAATTTTGCCATCAAACGCCTTGATCGTACGCGCCATTGTTTAATCAGTGGCTTTTCAATTTTTCGAGGCATGAAATGACCTATAATTTTTTTAGAACAAAATCCAAACCCTCTGGCATTCGATCCAATATTTCTTCCACGGCTGCACGGCCTGGCACATTACTGATTGGCGCACTGAGTGCGGCGCTTCT
>JAJRRE010000263.1 GCA_024279745.1 Alphaproteobacteria bacterium | reverse complement strand
CTGATCCGCGATGGTGTCGATGTTCTATTTGCCAATGAAGAAGAAGTGCTTGCACTTTATGAGACAACATCATTTGACGATGCCCTGTCCCGCGTAAAGGCCGATACGAAGCTGGCTGCAATTACACTGGGCGCGCAAGGATCGGTAATCATGCAGGACGGCGAGGTTACGCAAATTCCCGCATCGCCCGTGGGCCAGGTTGTTGATACGACCGGCGCCGGCGATCTATATGCCGCCGGTATTCTATACGGCCTGGCAAAGGGCGCCGATATGCTCACCTGTGGTCAGCTCGGCTCAATCGCAGCGGCAGAAATCATCAGCCATATTGGCGCGCGTCCACAAACTGAACTGGCGCAATTGGCAAAAGAAAACGGCGTTGATGTTTGATTAAAGCCAACAGGGTAAAAACATTCTTCGCTATTATTGCCCGGCCTGTGATAGATTGCTGACATAATCGAGTGTTACTGGGACGAGGGCTATGATACAGCGCGCGATGGGCGGGGACCCGGCGCGGTAGAAGTTGAACGAGTTACGGATTTGACCAAAATTAGATTTGTTCAATTCCAAATGCGTTCAAGGCTAATATGTGTGCAAGGCCAATTTGTGTACAAATTTGTGTCCAAGGAGAGTGTGCGGTGACCAAGATCTCAATCAGCAATACACGTAAACCCGGTTCAACAATCGACGACAGCGATAGACTGGCCAAAATTGCCAGCCTTCTTGCGAGCCAGCCAACGTTAAGTTTAAGCGACGCAATTAAATCAATCGGCATCACCGATCGCGCGTCACTGCGACGGTTGCGCGGGAAGTATAATCGCTCCAGCACCTCCAATGGTGTGATTGCAACGCGCGAAAGCGGTTCCAGATCGAGTGGTTCCAGATCCAGCGCTTCCAATACCATGGGAAAAAACCGCCAGGCTGCAATGGCCTTACGCGCTTCGGGTACAGCCAAAACCAAACGGTCGCCAAATCACTCAAAGTCGGTTTCACAACCATCGACCAATGGCACTGCGGTCCCGAGCGACAAAAACCAAGCAACTTCAGCAGCTGCTTCGGCAGACCCCGGTGATAGTCAATCACAGACCAACAAAAGCACTGCGAGTTCCAGCCGGGTCTCACCTTTTGGCCCGGTCTCGCCTTACGGCATGACCATGCCGCCCTGGCTTAGAATTGGAATGGATCTATCCGCGGTTGCCATGCACACGCAGGTTCAGTTCTACCAGCAGATGATGCGGATGGGGCCAATGACCAATCTGGTTAAACAACAGGCCGATATGTTCAAGGCAATGAGCGGTAGTTATCCAAAGCGGACAAAACGCAAAGCCGCTTGAACCGGGTAGCGCGCGATCGGTCGGTCGGCTTTAGTTTACGCCGCCGTCTCGTCTGCGCCGTCGAGGCTGTGGGGTCTCGTCTGCGCCGTCAAACCTTGGGGTCTGCCCCGCGATCACCACAACAGCTGCGGCAAGCCCATTACAGCTTGCGCAGCTCAACGGCCTCAATTTTGTGACAGGCACTTTTGGTCAGGATTAAACTGGCGCGCTGGCGGGTTGGCAGGATATTCTCCTGTAGATTGACCAGATTAATTCTGCGCCAGATATCACGCGCCGTCGCCCGTGCATCTTCATCACTCAATTGCGAATAACGATGAAAATAAGCACCCGGATCGCGGAACGCCGTTTTGCGCAAATGCATAAAGCGATTGATATACCAGTCTTCAATCGTTTGCGCGGCCGCATCGATATAAATCGCAAAATCGAAGAAGTCGGATACAAACGGGATCGCCGAGCCATCCATCGGCATCCGCGCCGGCTGCAAAACATTCAGGCCCTCAACAATCAAAATATCAGGGTTCTCAATCTTGGTATATTGGCCGGCCAGAATATCATAGTGGAAATGCGAATAGATCGGCGCGTTGACTTCAGCCCGCCCGGCTTTCACATCGGCTAGAAAATTGAGCAATTTATTGGTATCGAAACTGGCCGGGAAGCCTTTGCGTTCCATCAGTTCGCGCGATTGCAAAATCTCATTAGGATATAAAAAACCATCGGTTGTGATGAGGTCGACCCGCGGGTGATCGGGCCAGCGCGCGAGCAACGCTTGCAGCACACGCGCCGTCGTACTCTTACCTACTGCAACCGACCCGGCGACACCCAAAATAAACGGGACCTTATGATCAGCCGATCCCAGGAACGTATTGGTTACCGCGTAGAGATTTTGCGACGCGGCCACATATAGATTAAGCAGGCGCGACAGTGGGAGGTAAATTTGCTCAACTTCTTCAATCGACAACACATCGATCAAGCCCGACAATTGCTGCATTTCATCGGAGGCGAGCGTCATTGGTGTATCGGCCCGCAGCTTTGCCCATTCCGCCCGCGAGAATTTACTATAGGGTGAAAACTTGAGGGCGCTGCGCGCGGTTTCGTGAGCGGACATCACCTAATTCCTTAACGCTCTTTACGTTCAACAGTACGAGAGGCTTTTTCATCGAGCCCGGACATGCCCATTCTTTTTTGCAAGACGCCGAGCACATCATCAATCGCGACATCGCGGCACTCAAGCGCCACCAACAAATGATAGAGAAGATCGGCGGCCTCACCGCGCAGCGCGTCATCATCTTGAGCCGTTAAAGCTATGACGGTTTCAACCGCCTCCTCGCCGAGTTTTTTGGCGCAGCGCTCGGGGCCGCCATCGAGTAACTGGCGCGTATAGGACTTTCCAGCACTGTCTGCGCGGCGCTCTTTGATGGTGCGCGCCAACTGGATCAAAACATCGGTACTCATTACAACTCACTTGGGTTCAAACAGCCATGAGATGGCAGGTCAGAAAACACAGCAGCCAACACTAGCAAGCCCGCTGCCAAAGTTAAAACGGCATGGTTTCCAGAACGATGGAAACGCTACCCGACTAAACCCGACCCTACTATTCGCCGACGGCGCCAAGCAGCCGCATCCGAATATAGTCTAGCTGATCAAAATTACCGTATTTAATTTGCAAGGTTCCGCTTTCGCCAGACCCGCGTTTAATCTCAATCTTGAGCCCAAGAACGTCGGACATTTCGGTTTCAAAGGCGCGTGTATCGGCATCCTTCTCGCGGGTACGTTTTCTTGGAGCGCCTTCACCGCCATCATTCAAGGTCTGCACCAGCGCCTCAATATCGCGCACATTCAGATTTTGATCAACAATGCGCTGCGCCAATTGTTCCGCATCTTCGCGCCCGACCAGTGCCCGCGCATGACCGGCCGTTAGACGGCCATCCTGCACCATGGTTTGCACGTCAGTTGGAAGCTTCAATAGCCGCATTGTATTTGCAAGGTGACTACGGCTTTTTCCGATCACATCAGCTACTTTATCTTGCGTGTAACTATACTTCTGAATGAGGTCCCGGTAGCCATTAGCCTCTTCAATCGCATTAAGATCCGCACGCTGAACGTTCTCGATAATTGCAAGCTCAAGGACTTCCTGGTCGTCAAGGTCGCGCACCACCACGGGAATAGTGTGGAAGCCAGCTTGCTGCGCGGCCCGCCATCTGCGCTCGCCGGCAACAATTTCATACTCACTTTCCGTATCGCCCTTAAAGCGAACAATGATCGGCTGAACCAGACCTTTTTGAGTTATGGAATCGGCCAGCTCTTTTAATTCATCAGCCTTGAATTCTTTACGCGGGTTGATCGAACTGGCGCTGACCTTCTCGATCCCGACGACCCGATGCTCACCCTCCGGCGGAAGCTTTGGCGAACTTGGTGTCGCATCACCAATCAGCGACGCCAGCCCCCTGCCCAACCGTCCGTTCTTTTGCATCGGTATAGCTGTCATCGAATTCTAATGCTCCCTCGTCAGTCAATCTGGTTTCAAAACGTTACTCAGCAGCGCCGCTGGTTCAGGCGGCCTGGTACATCTTTTCACGGTCGATGATTTCACGCGCCAATTCCACATAAGCCTTGGACCCAGGGCAATCGTGATCATAAAGCAGGATCGGTTTGCCATGGGAGGGGGCTTCTGCAACGCGCACATTGCGCGGGATGACAGTTTCATAAACCTTCGGTCCGAAGAACTCGCGCACGTTCAACGCAACTTCTTTTGACAATCCGGTGCGCGCATCATGCATGGTCAGCACCACACCCTGAATTTCCAGCTCCGGATTAAGCGAGGCGCGAATTTGCTCGATCGATTCGTTCAACTGTGAAATCCCTTCAAGCGCAAAGAACTCACATTGCACGGGAACCAGAACAGCATGGGACGCCACCATTGCATTCAAGGTCAGCAGGTTGAGGGATGGTGGACAGTCGATTAGCACATAAGTAAAAAGACCTGCCCCGCTGGCACCCGAATGCTGCTCAGCCACCCAGGTCGAAACCGCATCACGCAGGCGGTAAGGCTTATTGGCTTCGCTCATCATTGCCGTTTCCAACCCGACCAAATCGGCATTGGCTGGAACAATATGGAGATCGGGTACCAATGTTTCTTGAATGGCTTCGCTGAGACTGACCTCACCGGCAAGCACTTCATAAGAACTCAAACTGCGCTGATCATTGGTGATCCCCAGACCGGTGCTGGCATTGCCCTGCGGATCGAGGTCCAGGATCAGGACCCGTTCGCCGACAGCCGCCAAAGCGGTTCCCAGATTGATCGCCGTTGTGGTTTTACCTACGCCGCCCTTTTGATTGGCGACAGATAACACACGCAGCCCGGAGGCTTTATCGATTAGACTATTGGTCGTGCCGGTCACGGGCTCAACCCTCCACTTTCGCTTCTATTCTCTTCACCACGGCTATGCGCGCCGAAGTGTCCGTGATGCTGGACACTAATTCGCACTGGAAAGACCAATGCTGCGCAGCTTCCTTAACTTCCACCGCAACCGCTTGCCCCTTCATAAACAGGCAAATGCTATTGCTGTGCCTGTAGGGAGACGACAATTCGATCAGTTGCGACAAGGACGCCAACGCGCGCGCGGATACAATATCGACACTGCCCACTCTATCGTGAGTCGCGGATGATTCGATTCGTTCTTCCACGATGTCCACAGCGATCCCGGTCTGGCGGCACACTTCTTTCATAAAAGCGCATTTTCT
>JAJRRE010000018.1 GCA_024279745.1 Alphaproteobacteria bacterium | reverse complement strand
GTCAATCACTAGTGTAATGTAATTGGGAGAGTTATTATGAAGAATCTTATGAATCGTTTTGCAAAGTGTGAATCTGGTGCAACTGCAATCGAATATGGCCTGATCGCTGCTCTGATCGGTGTTTCCATCATCACCGTTGTAACCGCTGCTGGTACTGAAATCCAAGGCGTGTTCACAGACATCAAAAATGGTCTTGCTGCCCGGCCTGCAGTTGCAGCTCCTGCATAATAATCTAATCTCCCAGGCCTCAGCGCCCGGATGATAAGGTTTAAAGAAGCCGTCTGCTCTTAGTTGAGCAGGCGGTTTTTTTATTGACCAGCGCCAGAACAGCAAAGCTCATTGCTCATTGCGGCTTGAATCATTTTGCTTACGAAGATTGACAAACACAAAAAAACCGACCGCTTTGTCAGCAGCCGGTTTGATAATTTTTATAACTGCGATTGGGCTTAAGACGCAATGCAGCTCAACCCAGGATGAATTACATTATGCGACTTTGCGCGATAACGCCTCGCGCAGTGACGCCGCGTTGGCACGGCGTTCTTCACGCAAGATATTTTTTGTTTCGGTGGCCTGGGCTCTGATCCATTGATCCACATGGTCTAGTGCCTGTTTCATCGTGTCATCCAGCATGCCATGGCGATGAGCTAGTTGCAGCATGTTCAGGTCTGGTGTGCTGTTGCCCTCTATGATTACGGGGCCTTGATCGCTCAGCGCGACATCAAAGCCAATCAGGACCGCATCTTTGAGCAGTCGTGCGGAATTTAGCGAAACTTCCTTTGCCTCATTCCAGTTTGGCAGGGCTGTGCCGTCAATAGCCGCGCCTGTATCTGGATGAGTGGCGCAGAACTCGCCTTCGGGTCCCATCATAGTTATGGCCTTGCCCATTTTTCCGGTTTCGACATCAACCGGCGCAATCAGATTGCCGCCGCGCCAGAAATTATCTGCCACATTATTGCCGCCGGTCAGTTTAATTGCGGCGGTATAAAGCTCCGGGCCATTGCCTTGATCCAGTGTGACTATGCGAACGGTTGGCATGCCGCCGCCGCATATGGCCTGCAACTCGTCATGGGCTGTCAAACAGTCCTGGATCAGGTAGCCGGTTGGATAAAGCCGCGCCACGTCGTTCCAGAAATTCTCCACCGGTACCACAGCGCCGTCATGCTTTGTCAAAGTTTGCGCCGCCGCATCGAAGGCAATGACTTTTAATGTGCCAACACTGCCGACGGCTTCAAGCGGTTTGCAGAAAAGCGGATAGGTCGCTGCTGCCATAAAGGTCTTGAACGCCTGCAAATCCTGAAGGCGCTGAGGATTTGGTGCGGTGCTCTTGCCCCCCATAATCGCCAGGGTTGTTGTTACCGGCAGGCCAAAACCGCGCATGAGAAATTCAAATGCCAGTTTGTCTTCGATGACGCCAGCCCATGGATTTATTCTGTTCAGTGCGCCCCAGATGCTGCGCGATTTATCCAATCCGACATATTCTGCCTTGTCCTGGGCTGACAGATTGTCATCTTCATAAAGGCGCATCGAATAATATTCTTCGGTCGTCAGCCGGTTGCCGCGCATACAAAGCGATACCATTTCCTTGAGCTGCGTGCTTAACGGCTTGCCATAGTCGTCGGCGACCATTTTCATGACCTGGGCAAAGGCAATTTTGGTTTTGTCGGGCGCGGTATCGAGAAATGTGGAAGTGATATCAGGCATTCAATCGTCTCCAATGGGGCAAGGAACCGAACATTCAGCTGTTCATATTGTGCGCAACTTTATCGGATCCCGGTTGACCGAGCGTTAATTTCACAGTCATTTTGGAGCAAACCGGACAGGCGACCTGATTTTCTTGATTACCCGGATAACAGTAGTAACAGCAGCGCGGCACTGAGTGTCGGCGCAGCGCCGGGAGGAACGACTGACTGGCGCGATTAACCTAAGTTTCATCGCCTTTTGTTATGTTGTGCCCAGGTTTGGACCCCATGGGACAGTTGAGAGAGTAAAGTGCAGTGTTAGAATCGACCCTTTTGTTAGTCTTTCCAGCAGTGATGATATTTGCTGCAATCATGGATATGTTTACGATGACGATTCCCAATCGGATTTCCATCGCCATGGTGATCGGATTTGTCGTTGTAGCGCCCTTTTCCGGTGTCTCGATGACCGTGATCGGTATGCATTTGTTAGCCGGTCTGGGCACATTGGCGGCAGCCGTTTTCATGTTCTGGCGCGGTTGGATCGGCGGCGGCGATGCCAAATTATTGTCGGTGGCCGCGCTGTGGATCGGCGCCGACCTACTCTTGCCGTTCATAGCCTATGTCGGTGTTTTTGGCGGCGTGCTGGCGGTTGCGATTCTTCTCTATCGCAACAACATTCCTGAAATGTGGATCATGAACAGGCAGTGGATGGCGCGATTGCATAAGCAAGGCGGCGGTATTCCTTATGGTATGGCCATCGCGGCATCGGCTGTGCTGGTCTATCCGCACACCAGCTGGTTCACCAATCTTTCAACCGGCCTGCTGTAGGTTTGGCAACGGCGGGATTTGGCTCCCGGTTTCGCATCATTTGAATTAAATGACACTTGATCGCTAATAAACAACCGCTCGGTGCACGCATGATGCCCCGGGCGGTTTTGCGTTCTGGAGCCAGTGAAATAGCGCCGTAATGCTGAGGAATAAGTGTTGTTTTGAACTACTTAGCCTCAATATGTTTCATTTTAGTATTCCGGTTAACCTGCCATTGACACTTATCGCGCACAGTTGGCTTCAAGAGTGAAGCTGAGCCCTTTGGCGGCTGGAAGGAATTTTACGCGCGATGAATCAAAAACAAGCAAGATTGGTAGTCGGTGCGGTTGCGCTAGTTTTTGGCGGCGGTGCGATCCTCGGCATGAAAAGCATCATCTCTAAACCTGTGCAGGTGGTGAAGATCAAGAACACCGGCACTGTGGATGTTCTGGTTGCCAGCAGCAATATCGGTTTGGGCGACACGGTCAAGGCGTCGCATTTCAACTGGATTGCCTGGCCGAAGGACGGCGTTAGCGCACATTATATCCAGCGGCGCAAATCTCCTAAAGCGCGGCAAAAACTGGCCAAGTCAATTGCGCGGTTGCCGATGATTGCAGGCGAGCCGATTACGCGGCAAAAATTGATCAAACCGGGTCAGGGCGGTGTGCTTGCTTCAATTTTGGGAAAAGGCAAGCGGGCAATTTCAACGAAGATTTCGGAGCAGTCGGCGGCCGGCCGGCTGATTTTGCCCAATGATCATGTCGATGTGCTGGTCGGCAAGCGCCCGGGGAAAAATAGCGCGTATAATGTGACCGTACTTTTTGAAAACATTCGCGTCCTGGCGATCGGCCAGTTGATCGAAGCCAAGAACAAGAAGTCGGCGTCGGCCAAAACAGCAACGCTGGAGCTGACACCGGCACAGGCCAAAAAACTGGTCCTGGAGCAATCAACCGGCAAAATTTCTCTGTCCTTGAGAAGTATTGCCGATTTCGGCAAGCCGAAGAAAATCGCAAAAGTCGAAAAACCCAATAAACGAAAAATGACGAAAGTTCTGCGTTACGGCATCACATCCTACGTCAGAAGTGTGAACTAGTTTTGTCCATTCAAGTTTGTAGCTCGTGAGAAGGCATCTTTTATAATGCGGAACACTATGAAGAAAGCTCTGGGCCTGTGCCTGATTGCCCTCCTGGGCCATGGCGCTGTTGTAATGACAGGAGCAACGCAAGAAGCGTTTGCACAAAGTCATCGCTACAACCCCAATCAGCAAAATTACACATCCAATCATCAATCGATCTTGAAGTTGTCCCGTTCGGATACTTTCCCGCAGACAAGGGGAATTAGACTGGGCCGCAATAAATCGCTGCTGATTGAGCTACCGTTTGAATTGCGTGATGTGATCGTTTCCGATCCCAAGACCGTTGATGCCATCGTGCAAACCTCCAGTCAGGTCTATCTGATCGG
>JAJRRE010000262.1 GCA_024279745.1 Alphaproteobacteria bacterium | reverse complement strand
GGCCTAGGTCTTGTGAAGCTGAGGCCATCTGATCCGGTAGGAAGTCCGGCGTTCGTTGCTGTTGAGCTGTTGCTCGAATTTGCATTGCCCACGATGCGCCGGCTCCTTTGCATGCGGTCTGCTGTGGGGGCGGATTGTTTGCGAAGGGTGCGGCGATGTTAGAGGCCAGTGGCTGCGGCGGTGATGAGCGGCCATGCAGGGCGAGCTGGCAGGCATGAGGCGTATGTGCCGGGCAAGCACAAGAAAAGACTGTTGGTGCGCGTATGGCGGGAATTGAAGAACCAAAAGGATGAACCGTTTTGTCTCGACAGTTACCAATCGGATCGACGCTAAGGGGCGGGTTTCAATCCCGGCAATCTTCAGGGGCGTATTGGAGCGCGACGGTTATGGCGGCGGAATCTATTGCTACCCCTCGCTCGATTCTCCGGCCCTTGATGCGGGCGGCGAAAGACTTGCGGCGACGATCGACCGGCTGCTCGAAGATCTGCCCGACTATTCGGACGAGCGGGACCAATTGTCTGTCGCGCTCTACGGCAATGTCCAGATCCTCAACATCGACAAGGACGGACGCATTATCTTACCTGAGCCGCTTCGCACCCATTGCGGCATCTCCTCCCAAGTCACATTTGTCGGGCTGGGCCAAAAATTTCAAATCTGGGAGCCGGGACGCTTTGAAGAGCGCCGGGCCAAAGCCTCCAGCCAAGTGCGGGAGCACAAGAACCTGTTCGGCGCGGGGAGCCGTTCAGCCGGTCCAAAGGAAGACGGCGCTCAATAAAGACTGAGCGCGAACTCTTCACAAGAGGCACAAAAGGGCGGTAGACTTTGCCTGAAGGGCCAGGGCCGGCGAACGGTTTGCGAAGGAGTACGGGACATATGACGGATGGAGGCGCTCCACAAGACCGGCCTGCCGGGGGAAGCAGCCAAGAGGGACCAGGCCGCCATATTCCCGTACTCCTCGCAGAAGTTTTAGCGCATCTTAAACCAGTGGACGGTGAGATCTATGTCGACGGTACCTTTGGCGCCGGCGGCTATACGCGTGCGCTGCTGGAGGCGGCTCAATGCAATGTGCTGGCCATTGACCGGGACCGCGATGCCATAGCGGACGGCATAGACATGGTGCTCGATTATGCGCCAAGGCTCGATCTGTTCGAGGGCTGCTTCTCCGATATGGTGCAGATAGCCCATGGCGCGGGGGCGGAGCTAGTTGACGGTATCGTGCTCGATATCGGCGTATCGTCGATGCATCTGGACCAGGGGGCTCGCGGCTTTTCGTTTCAAAAGGATGGCCCGCTTGATATGCGCATGAGCGGTGACAAAGGCCAACACGGTGGCCCAAGCGCGGCTGATGTGCTGGCCAGCGCTGAAGAAGCTGAGATTGCTGATATTTTATATTATCTTGGCGAGGAGCGCCGCAGCCGCGCCATTGCCCGCGCTATCGTCAAACGGCGTGAGGAGGAGGGGCCGCTTGCCACAACGCTGGAGCTGGCGGGTCTCGTTGCCAAAGTGCTGGGTCATAAGCGCGGCGATCCCAAACACCCGGCGACAAGGACATTTCAGGCCCTGCGGATCTACGTCAATGATGAGCTGGGGGAACTTCTGGGCGCGCTGCAGGCGGGCGAAGCCTTGCTGAAGCCGGGCGGGCGTCTGGTCGTTGTCACCTTCCATTCGCTGGAAGACCGGATTGTTAAGAAATTTTTTGCAGCCCGTTGCGGCAAGCATTCCCAAGGATCTCGGCATCACCCGCCGGAAAACATACAATTGTCACCGCCAAGTTTCCAATTCGTTAACCGTCGACCTGTTAGCCCTAATAAAACGGAAACACAAGTTAATCCGCGTGCCAGATCGGCAAAGCTGCGGGCTGTGACGCGAACCGATGCGCCCGCCTGGAGCGCGCGCGATGAGGATGATTTGGCGATCCCGCGCCTGACATTGTGAGCCGCCTGACCGGTTCTGCTGCGTCGGGCGAACTGGCGGTTGCATAACGGGTTGAGGAGCTGATGCATATGCTTCGATTTTTAAGTCTTGCAGCTGTGGCAAGCACCATTTTGGCGGCATTTATACTTTATGGCGTGAAGGACGACACGCGCAAATTGCGCAGCCATATGCAGGATCAACAACGGCTGATCCGCCAGCATGAAAACGATATTGCAATATTGAAGGCCGAACGGGCCCATCTGGCGCGGCCACAGCGTATTGACGAGCTGGCCCGTGCGCAAGGCCTGGGACCGACGCGGGCGGCGCAATATGGTTCGCTGCGCAGCGTACCATTGCGCGGCAAAAAACCTTGATCTGACACCGGTGGTCGGCAGTTCGGCGGCGGCGAAGATTAGGTTTCGGATTAAACATTAAAACAAATTTTATGCAGCGCGCCACGGGGCCTGGTGCCAAACAAGGAGCTGAAAAACATGCGTCCGTCAATTGTCATCTCTCCAGGTCTACCAGCGCTCAAGCAATCGAATAGATCGCCACAAGCGGTGCCAGAACCGGTGGCCAAAACCACCCGCAGGCGGCTGGCGGTGGTCGGGGCGCTGGTGATTGTTTCCTTTGGCTCTATCGCCGGACAGCTGACGCGCCTGGGCCTGCGCGCTGATGCAACCGTTAAAAGCTCGATCGCGGCGCCCTTGTCGCTACATTTTGCGCGCCCCAATATTGTCGACCGCAAAGGCAGATTGCTGGCTACCGACGTTTTGATGCCCTCGCTCTTCGCCGATCCGGCACTCATCATTGATCTTGATGAAGTGGTGGAACAATTAACGGCATTGTTTGGTGATCTCAATGAGAATTCTTTGCGCGCCAGTCTGCAAGATCGAAGCCGCAGATTTGCCTGGGTGCGCCGCGGACTGACCCCGAATGAAGCGCAAAAAGTACATGATCTGGGCCTGCCCGGATTGGCGTTTCGCCGAGAATTGCGGCGGGTATATCCAGCTGGCGCGGTTGCCGGGCATGTTTTGGGAACGGTTGATCTCGACAATAAGGGGATTGCGGGGATTGAGCGCTATGTTGATGAAGAAGTTGGTGTTGAGCCGACCCATCGCTCCAGCGATAAATTGTTGGCGCCGGTCATTTTATCGCTGGATCTGGGCGTGCAGCACGGTGTGCGCACCCAGCTTGCGGATGCGATGAAGCGTTACAAGGCCAAGGGAGCTTCGGCGGTTGTGATGGATGTTAAGACCGGCGAGATCATTGCGTCGGTGTCACTGCCCGGTGTTGATCCAAGGCAACCGGCGGACCGTTTAAAGGCAAGCTTGCAGGACAAGTTGGCGGGCGGGACCTATGAGCTGGGCTCAATCTTCAAGACAATGAGCGTCGCCATGGCGCTTGAAGCGGGGCTCGGCACGCTCAATAAAACCTATGACGTCACAAAGCCGGTGATGGTTGGGCGAAAACGCATTTCCGATACGCACGGCCCCAAACGGGCGCTGACAATGCGCGAGATTTTTCTCTATTCGTCCAATGTTGGTGCGGCATTGATTGGCCTTGAAGCAGGCGCGAGCTACCAAAAAGCGTTTCTGCAGCGCCTGGGTGTTCTAGGAAAAATCCGTACGCAAGCGGGCCCCGTGGCACAGCCGGCACTGCCCAAATATTGGAACAAGGCGGCGACCACGACGATTTCCTATGGTCATGGGCTGGCGGTCGCGCCGTTGCAATTTGCCGCCGCCGCCGCCGCGCTGGTCAATGGCGGGATCAAAATCAAGCCGACATTTTTGCCGACCATTCCGCAAGACAAAGATGAGAGCAATCGTGAAGGCGGCGGTGCAGTCAAGGACCGAGTTCTGTCCGCGCGCACGTCGCTGCAGCTGCGCGAAATTCTGCGCCTCAATGTGACCTCGCGCATCGGCACCGGCAAACGCGCCCGGGCGCGCGGCTACCGGGTTGGCGGCAAAACCGGGACGGCGGAAATTCCGGGCAAAAACGGCTATGCAAAGAAAGCCGTGATCTCATCCTTTTTGGCGGCCTTCCCCATGAATGATCCCAAATATCTGACACTGGTGTCGTTGTTTGAGCCGCAAGGAACGCGCGAAACCCGCGGCGCCATTGCAGCGGGAGCCAATGCTGCCCCAACCACAGCGCGGATAATCTCAACAATTGCGCCCCTGCTTGGCGTTCTGCCACGGCAATTGAACTGAGCGCAATATTTGACCGTATTTACAACGTCTTGGCCGAGCGGGTTTGACGCGCGCAGCGTGGCGCAATATGAACAGTCCAGGCAATTGCCATCCGACTTGAGGCAAGGATGTCCTCGTAGAGGCAGCAAATGGCAAAAGGACCGATGTGCCGTGAAGCTACAGTCTTTGATAGCGCCCGATTACGCAGCTGATCGCTCACCTGATGGCAATAGCGGCGGCGCCCTGCAGCTGCTGCCCGGCAGTGTGGAGGATCTGAAAAATCTGGCGGATATGGAAATCAAGGGATTGTCGGCCGACAGCCGGCAGGTCAGCCAAGGCTTCATATTTGCAGCTATCCCTGGCACGGTGGCTGATGGGGCAACGTTTGCCATTTCAGCTGCGGAAAAAGGCGCCAGCCTCATTCTTGCTTCGGCTGATGCGCAGCTGCCGGCGCTTGATGTGCCTATATTGCGCAGCGCCAATGTGCGGCGGGATCTGGCATTGCTGGCTGCCCGCTATTACGGGCCGCAACCCAAACATATCATCGCCATCACCGG
>JAJRRE010000017.1 GCA_024279745.1 Alphaproteobacteria bacterium | reverse complement strand
CGTTGCCAAGACACAAGAAGCCTATGCAAATATTTCAACTGCGGCGGCCGACAATGCCAAGACGGCGCAGGAAGTTATGAGCGTGGCCCAGACTGGCGCCAAAGAACTTAGTGAGAAAGTCGCGGAAAACCTTTCGGCTAATACACAGGCCGCTTTTGATGCCGCCAAAGCAATCGCAACCGCTGACACTTTGCCAAAGGCTGCTAAATTGCAAGCTGACTTTTTCCAGCAGCAAATGGCAATTGCCGGTGCGCAGACCAAAGAGTTCTTTGAGTTGTCAACCAAACTCACTCAAGAAACCTTCCAGATGGTCAACAGCGCCACCAGCAAAAGCTTTGAGAAAATGAAGAAAACAGACTGATCATGTTACCAAGCTTTTAAGCTTAACGATCATGCGCGAACATAACGGCCCGGTGTCTTATACCTGAAGACGCCGGGCCGAATTGGTTGACACCCTCTACCAGACTATTTCCCGAGCGATCCCAGAGCGATCGCGCTCAAACCCGTTCATGAGCAACAAAAGAAGGGGGCAACAAAGACAGAGCGGCGTGCCGCGAATACAAGGACCGGAGCCAACGGTGCTAATAGCGCGCTAACTTCAATCTTGAATTTTACAATAAAAATCGTGCACATTTTGCCAAGAGTCTGCTTAACTGGCTGCATGTTAGAGTCAGGCGCAAAAGTACAGATTCGCAAGAGCACCCCCACCGACGCAAAAGCCTTGGCGGGTATATTTCACGCCTCATGGGCGCAGGCCTATCAAGGCATCATCCCGCATTTGCATCTGCAATCTATAATCGCCCGGAGGGGGATTAACTGGTGGAAGCGCGCCCTGCGCCATGCGGACGGCACCTTCGTCATCGACGTCGACAATAGCATTGTAGGTTATGCCACTTGCGGCTCCTCGCGCAGTCGCGGCAAATATCAAGGCGAGATCTTTGAGCTTTATCTCAGCCCCGATTATCAAGGTGTGGGCCTTGGCGAGCGTTTGTTTGAAGCCTCGCGCTATGATCTTGATATGCGCCAGTTGCGCGGTATGGTGGTCTGGGCCTTGCTTGACAATACGCCAGCTTGCGACTTTTACTGGCGGCGCGGTGGTCGCCCCATTGCCGAATCTGCCGATAAATTTGGCAAAACCGAGCTGGCAAAAATCGCTTTCGGCTGGCAGTGATCTACCTTGCGAGCGCCAAAACCTTGGCGGCGCTGCAATGATTGATAACAAAAAGCAAAATTCCATAGCCAAATGCCGCATTGGTGTTATTGCCGTCGATAGGGTATCGCTGTGCGTTCAGCCATGCATTTAGTTTGGGTTTCACAGGCAAAGAATGGTTCGGCCCTGTTTGAATAGAATTTTAAAGGATCCCCCCATGCGCATTGAAGCCATCGCAATTGGACATACCCCGCCCGACGATATCAACGTTATTGTCGAGGTGCCTGTTGGCGGCGAACCGATCAAATATGAATTGGATAAGGCGTCGGGTACATTGGTCGTGGACCGATTTTTGCACACCCCAATGCGCTATCCCGGCAATTACGGCTTTGTGCCTCATACGTTGTCTGCTGACGGCGACCCCATTGACGTCTTGATTTGCAATACGCGCGCACTGGTCCCCGGAGCCGTTATCAATTGCCGCGCGGTCGGCGTGTTGATCATGGAAGACGACGGCGGCGGCGATGAGAAAATAATTGCCGTGCCGTCCCACGCCTTAACCAAGCGCTACGATAAGGTAGTGAATTACACCGACCTACCGGCGATCACCGTTGAACAAATCGAACATTTTTTCCAGCACTATAAAGATCTGGAGCCTGGCAAATGGGTAAAAATTCATCATTGGGGCGACGCCAAGGAAGCTCGGGAAATGATTTTAGCTGCGATTGAGCGAGACAAGTCTGCGTGAGACTTTTGCGCGGTCCTTGCGCTATAACAGGGACGAAGATCTTTGAGGCCATGCAGATCGCAAAAGGACAAAACCGATGAGTGAAATGAGATTGGCGGTTGTTGGTGCAGCGGGACGAATGGGCCGCGAATTGCTCAAAGCTATCGACGCCACCGACGGCTGCGTAATTGGCGGTGCCATTGAACTTGCTGGCAGTGAAGCCCTTGGCCGTGATGCAGGCGAGGTAGCCGGCATTGGAAAAGTCGGCGTGAGCATCAGCGACGATGCATTGGAATTATTTACTAAAGTTGACGGCGTGCTCGATTTCACTATCCCGAAAGCCAGTGTTGAATTTGCCGGCCTGGCTGCCAATGCGCGCATCATTCATGTGATTGGTACGACAGGCTTTAACGAAGACCATGAAGCCGCAATCAAGGCCGCCGCTCGCCATGCCACTATCGTTAAGGCCGGCAACATGAGCCTGGGCGTCAATCTGCTGGCGAGCCTCGTGAAAAAAGTCGCCAGCGCATTGGACGAAGACTATGACATTGAGGTTCTGGAAATGCACCACAAGCATAAAGTCGATGCGCCGTCGGGTACGGCTTTGATGCTTGGCGAAGCGGCAGCTGAAGGGCGCGGCATTTCATTGGCAGAACGCGGCGTGCGGGTACGCGATGGTCATACTGGCGCGCGCAAGCCGGGCGATATCGGATTTGCAACCTTGCGCGGCGGCTCGGTGATTGGCGAGCATACGGTGATGTTCGTCTCTGATGTCGAGCGAATTGAACTAACTCATCGGTCCGCCGATCGCGGGATTTATGCCAGGGGTGCGGTCAAAGCCGCTTTGTGGGGATTCAACAAGGGCGCGCCGAAAGGCCCGGGTCTATTTTCAATGATGGATGTGCTGGGACT
>JAJRRE010000261.1 GCA_024279745.1 Alphaproteobacteria bacterium | reverse complement strand
GTCTCACGACTGGCGGCGCAAGTGAAACGGATGTCCGCTTCAAGCTGACGGGAAAATGTGATGTACCGCTGGTTTTTAAGACTCTTTTAATCTTGTGTCCTTGCGGCAACATTCCGGTGCGTGTTGGTTTGCTATGTGGTTCTAAATTTAGACGAATTTTCAGAATGTTACCGAAATACTCTGCCAGTCTGACGCGCCCAATAGCGGCCTAAAAATTAACAAATCATGTTCAAGCGGCGCTTTTTTTTAGGCGCCGCTTTTTGTTTGCACAGGGACCGCAATATGCGTGGATTTCGTGAACAACATCAATGAGATTCTCCACAAGCGATGCGGTTATGGACAGCTGCCCGGCAGCTCAATCACCCGCCAAATTAGCATAATTCGCCCATTTTACGCGAGTTTTCCGGATTCGACAGCCTGCCCCCATCTGTATATAACTTCTCCTTAGCTGCTGAGCGAAACAACGCTGCGGCACAAGTAAAGTAATGACGCGTATTTGCTTCCAATCACAGTAATGGTTGGCGTTACGAGCATAAGTCATAAATGTCCCCCAGTATGAGTATCGCCAAGATTTTTCTTGAGCGAATGGCAGATGTTCTGCCGAATTACTATCAATATACCAGTGCCATCACGCAGCATTACGATAATGCTGTGATCATACGCCAGCGTTTTTGATCGTAATATTCGTTTGAGAGTGGTTGCGAGTTGTTCGGCAAATTAAGTTGCGAACAGTTCGATAATCAGCCGGCTCGTTTGGCGTAAGCGGCAGCATGATCGGCCCCGCGCAATGGCAATATGGTTTGAAGTTGAGGAGCAGCGTCATACTGCTTTTTTCAATTGCCTACTTAATTTCCATGCAAGCGGAATGAAACCGGCAGCTTTCGTCGCCAACTGGCGACAACAGACTTAAATACTGGGACCATACCACGGCTGAGTAAGCCACAAAAACTCTGGGCGCCCATTCGGGCGAGCAGACATGGGTCTTGGCTGAACAACAGAGGCCATATGTGCCGCGCAGGAGACTGTCGCATCTGCCACGATTTGGGCATATGTGAAACGCGCCACATATATATTGGCATCTAAACCACTAGGGCAGTCCAGGACCTGCACGACATGAAGACCGCATCACATGGAGATAGCAGTTTACGGAAAACCGTATGCTCCATGTGGAAGAACAATGAGTTTCGTAGATTTCAGACCCTGGGTAGGTGCGTTCTGAAATATGCCGGCCATTGCTCTGCGCTCATGCAGATTAAAATTCTGCATGAGTTGAAAGCATCGCTAAGTGATGTCTTTCGAAGGCGCCTGATTGAAGTTGGGCGCATTTGTTGAAGAGGGCGTTTGAGTTTGTATCGATGCACTGAACTTGGCGGCGTGCGCAGCACGCCCCATCTCAGCGTCATCGGTTGTCAATCAGGCAATAATATCAGTGGGGTACACATGCAGGACTATAATAATAATCTCGTCAATACATCACCTTCAGGCAATAATCGTCAACTTGGCGATAGCAGGGCCCGGATTGGCGACACCAGATCTATATCCAGCACGCTTCAGACCAACACAGTCGCCCCTGCTCTAAGAGCGGCGCGTGCGGCGACGGCGGCGGGAATGGCCGGACCGGAAGAGGCTGGCGCTGTCGTTGCAGTCCCCGCCAATGGCGCCCCCCTCACCGAACAGGGCAAAAAAATTCGCGCCCTGCTGCGCGCACGCCTGGGCGAGGACGTTTACACCAATTGGTTTGGCTCAATGGAATTCGACAGCTTTGACGGCAAGACCGTCAGGGTTTCGGTTGCGGTCAAATTCTTAAAAAAATGGATCCAATCCCATTACGCCGATATATTATTGGAATGTTGTCAGGCTGAATTTGAAAGTGCCCAGCGCGTTGATGTCGTGTTGCGAAATATCGGCGGCAATCCAGCTTTGCGCGTGAAAAAACAGATCGCCGAGCGGGCAAATGCGGCGCGCACGGCCAACAATTCTCAACCAGCCGCGGCAGGCATAGTGTCTGGTGAAGGAACCGTCATTGGACGCACCCAGGTCGGCGGCTTTGAGGGCTCGCCGCTCGATCCGCGCTATACATTCGACAGCTTTGTTGTCGGCCCGGCCAACCGCATGGCTCATGCCGGCGCCTGGCAGGTTGCCGAAACCATTTTCGCCGATGATCGCAGCTTCAATCCGCTTTATCTGCACTCAGCGGTTGGATTGGGCAAAACGCATCTTCTGCACGCCGTCGCCTGGGAAGTTAAACGCCGCTACCCCCACGCAAATGTGCTCTATCTTACAGCCGAGCGCTTCCGCTACAATTTCATCGAAGGCTTACGCAGCAAGGATTCGCTGGCGTTTAAGGAAAAGTTCCGCTCGCTTGATATTTTATTGATCGACGATTTGGAATTTATGTCCGGTCCGCAAACCGAGCAGGAATTCGATCATATATTGAACTGGCTTCTGGACGGGGGACGGCAATTGGTTGTGGCCTCGGCGCGCAGTCCCAACCAGCTTGAAAAGCTTAATGAACGGATGCGCTCGCGCTTGCAGCGCGGCTTGGTTACAGAAATCAGCGCGCTCGATTACGATCTGCGCATCAAGGTTTTGGAAAACGCATTGCCGAGAAACGGGCCAACGATCCTTCCTTTGAAATTCCGCGAGATGTCGTTGAGGCCATGGCCAACAAGCTGACCGAAAGCGGCCGCGAATTGGAAGGCGCAATTACCCGCCTGTTTGCCCATTGGCAATATATGAAAACGCCAATTTCCGTTTCGGTTGCGGAAACCATCGTGCGCGATCTGGTGCACGGCATTGAGCCGCGGCGCATCAAAATCGAAGACATCTTGCGCGTGGTCTCTCGGCACTTTGGCGTCTCAAAAGGCGATATCCTGTCGCAGCGCCGTCATCGGTCCGTCGTTTGGCCGCGCCAGATCGGCATGTTCTTGTCCAAGCAACTGACATCACGGTCATTGCCGGAGATCGGCAGACGTTTTGGCAATCGCGATCACACTACGGTTTTACATGCCATTCGAAAGATCGATAAGATTCTGCCTGACGATCCGCAACTTCGCGACGAGATCGAAGAGTTGAAGAAGTTACTCAGCAACTAGATGGCCATTCGGCGGTTCGCCCTGGATGTGTATTCCCAGCAGGTTGTCCACATTCTGCATTAGAGATTGTTCATTTGGTCCGAACCGTGAAAGCTGCTGACAGGTAGCAACTTTGGTTGCCAATGTTTCTGTTGAGTATTGCGCATGCGGCCGACCGTTCCCCTCCCCGGCCACTGCGCCAATAGGTCGCACGAAATACTGTTCTCAAGGTTGGATCGACAAAAGCGGCGTTCTACACGCCGCTTTTGTGGTAAATGCTGTTAGTCCAGCTTCAAAAAACGCCGTATTTCATGCCCAAGTCTTGCAAATCCGGCCTGCTCGCGCCAAGGTTTGCGCGCAGATCTAAGTGATTCTTTTTCTGACATAACTAAGACAGTCAAGGCCGCGTCGCAGTTTATAAACGGCAGGCCCGAACACGTAGTGCTGGCGCATCAGGAAAATTAGAGCTTTGTTGTTAAGTCGAAAACAACTGAGGTGGTGATCGGTTGAGATTACCGTATTGAAGGCCTAAAAGCAGCGTCACGCACGTTGTAAACTTTTTGGCCCAAACGGCGCAAACCACGTTAACGGCGCAAGCCACATAGCGGCGCGAGCCACGTTGTTTTCGATCAACAAGACAATTAACTCGGCAACACGCTTTTTTAAACATCGAGGCAGAATAATGCGGCTTGTGATTGAACGCGGTGAACTTTTGAGAGCACTGAGCCATGTGACCAGTGTTGTCGAACGCCGAACAACGATCCCAATTTTATCCAATGTCTTGCTGACCGCTTCGGCCGGCGCGCTTGAGCTGAAAGCCACCGATCTGGAGCGCGAAGTCATTGAGCAGGCACCGGCATCCATATCAACGCCCGGCGCCATAACCGTTCCAGCGCATCTGCTGCATGACATTGTTCGCAAACTGCCGGACGGCGCCGAAGTGGATATTGAGAAAGACGGCGAAAATGATCGGCTGACCCTGTCGTCAGGGCGTTCGCAATTTTCTCTGCAAACCCTGTCGCCGGAAGATTTTCCCGATCTGGCTGCCGGCGATATGGATTATGAATTTGAACTGGCCGCCAAAGACCTTAAACGGTTAATTGATAAGACCCGCTTTGCCATCTCAACCGAGGAAACACGCTATTACCTCAATGGCATTTATCTGCATTTAGCGCCAAGTGAAAATAACGGCGAGGCGGCTGATCAAGACGGCGAGGCCGGCGCTGAAAACGGCGCCAATATATCAACCTTGCGCGCCGTCGCCACGGACGGACACCGCTTGGCAATGGTCGATCTTCCGCTACCTGATGGCATGGAGCCGGGCGCGATGAGCGGCGCCATTATTCCGCGCAAGACAGTGCATGAGCTGCACCGGCTGATCGAAGAAGGCTCCGACAGCGTCAAGATTTCCGGTTCCGCCGCTAAAATGCGCTTTGAGATCGGAACCATTACCATGACATCAAAGCTGATCGACGGCACCTT
>JAJRRE010000260.1 GCA_024279745.1 Alphaproteobacteria bacterium | reverse complement strand
GAAGCCCTGGAGCGGATTCAAACCGAGCTCGACAACAAACGTAAAGAACTGGGTGTCGCGGATGATATGGCCAATGTGCCCGGCGTCACCACAAAAATGATGATTGCTTTTGGCGAGAATGATATCAAAACCGTGGAAGATCTGGCTGACTGCGCGACCGACGATCTGACCGGCTGGATTGAACGACCAAAAGATAAGCGCGCCGAAGCAATCCGCCATAAGGGCGTGTTGGACGGCTTTGAAACGACCCAGGCGGACGCGGAAAACATGATCATGCGCGCCCGCGTGATATTGGGCTGGATCAGCGAAGAAGATCTCAATCCGCCTGAAGCTGAAGCCGATGGCGAAAGCGACGGCGAGGCCGATACTGAGAGTGACGGCGGAGCCGATGGCGAAGGCGCCAGTGACAGCGACGAAACAGCAACTACGACAGCAACAACAAGTGAAGCAACCGAGGCAGGCGCGGACGGCGCCCAGGCCCCGGAAGCTTCGGCTTAACTGCTGAAATGGCAAGAAGTGGACATATACGCAATGGCAGTAAGTGCCAAAAACCGTGCGCGACAGGACGAGCGGGCAAATTGCCCGGAGCGTTCGTGCGCGGTGTCGCGTCTATGCCGCCCCATTGACGAGCTGATCCGCTTCGTTCTATCGCCTGACGATGCAATCGTACCAGATTTATCAAACCGATTGCCCGGCCGTGGAATTTGGGTGACGGCCACATCTGATAGCGTCGCAAAGGCCGTCAAAACTAAAGCTTTTCAACGCGCCGCACGCAAAAATGTCACTGTGTCCGACGACTTGCCCGAGCGTATTGATCAATTATTGGTTCTCAAAGCAACGCAAACCCTGGCCATGGCTAATAAGGCCGGATATGTGGTAACCGGCTTCTCAAAAGTGGAGACGGCGCTTAAACGCGATGGTACAGCGGCGCTTATTCATGGTGCTGAAGCCGCCGATGACGGGTCCGCCAAACTGGACCGCAAATTCAAAGCCATAAAACTTTCGAATAATCAGGCCGCTCATATTGTCGCTAGTTTGACAATTGATCAATTGAGTTTGGCCTTAGGGCGCGAAAATGTGGTACATGCTGCTATAGCATCGAGCGGCGTGGCCAAGAGCTTCCTCAATGCAGCAAACCGGCTGACACGATTTAGGGCTGGTTTTGAAGACAAATTAACGGTAAAGACGCCGCAAATAGCGAAGGCTGAGCACGGATAAAGTATGAGCGAGACGAAAGAAACTTCTGACAAACCGGCACGCAAGCCCCTGAGCTTGAAACGTGCGGTCTCTGGCGTGGTGCGCCAGAACTTCTCCCATGGCCGATCAAAGCAGGTGGAAGTTGTCAAAAAGAAACGCAAACTAACGCGTCCAGGCGATGGCGAAGGGGCTGCAACTGCAGCAACGCCTAAACCAGCCGCAAAGACGGCTGCATCGCCGGCAAAAACTGCCAAAGAAAGCGCGCGCGCGGCGCCCAAGAACAAGGCCGACGCGGCCAGCAATGTTTTGCGAACGCTGTCTGATGACGAACACCAGGCGCGCATCGCGGCATTGGCAAACGCCAAGGTTCGCCAGGCTGAAAAAGCCAAGCAAGATGTGATTGACGCGGCCAAGCGCGAGGAACAAGCACGCCTTGACGCGGTTGAGGCTGCCAAAACGCAAAAATCAGATGCCGCCGCTGCTGCTGCCAAAACCAAAGCCGACGCAGAAAAAGCTGCTGTTGCAGCTCCCAAGGAAGCTGTTTCTACAGCTAAATCGACGGGTGCATCCAGCGCTACGCCAAGCAACGCATCGGGCAAAGCCCAGACGAGTGCAAAACAGACCACGGCCCGTGCCGAACCGGCGCCACCGCAAGTTCCACTTTCCCCCGCAATGCGCCCGCGCGCTGGCGGTAAGCCCCAAAATCTCGATCCCGTACGCCCACCGCGTGCTAAGAAAGCTGAGCCATCGAAGCCACAAGAGGCGCCGTCGGAAACAGCTAAGCCCGATGCTGCCATTCGTGCAAAACGGCTGACAAGCGCCAATGCCCCTGCCACGCCCAAAAAACACAACGCCCCGCGCACGCCGTCCAAACCCGGCACATCGCAGCGCCGCGTTCGTGGCAAACTGACCGTGACCAACTTCAACCAGGAGCAACGCGAGCGCTCCATGGCGTCTTTGAAGCGCAAACGCGACCGCGAAAAACAACGCGCGATGGGCATCAACGTCGTGCGGGAAAAAATATCTCGCGAAGTGACCATCCCGGAAAAGATCACAATTCAAGAGCTTGCCAACCGCATGGCCGAGCGCGCTGTCGATTTGATCAAACTGCTTATGAAGCAAGGCGATATGGTTCAGGTCAATGACATCATTGATACTGATACCGCCGAACTGATCGTCGCGGAATTTGGCCACACTTCCAAACGGGTGTCGGAAGCCGATGTGGAGGAGGGCTTTATCAGCGACGAAGATGCAACGGAAACCCTGCAACCACGCGCGCCTGTCGTCACCATCATGGGCCATGTGGATCACGGCAAGACGTCCTTGCTTGATGCGATCCGCGAAGCCGATGTGGTGTCTGGCGAAGCGGGCGGTATCACGCAACATATCGGCGCCTATCAGATCACCACCAAAGACGGCAAAAAGATTACCTTCATTGATACACCGGGCCATGCCGCCTTTACCGCCATGCGCGAGCGCGGCGCCAATGTCACCGATATCGTGGTCCTGGTGGTTGCCGCCGATGACGGCGTCATGCCGCAAACGATTGAGGCCATCAATCATGCCAGGGCGGCCAATGTGCCGCTGATCGTGGCAATCAACAAGATCGACAAGCCGGGCGTCGACCCAAACCGGGTGCGCACTGAATTGCTGCAACATGAAGTGGTTGTGGAAAGCATGTCCGGCGAAGTCCTCGAAGTCGAAGTTTCGGCGATTGAGAAAACCAATCTGGACAAATTGATGGAAGCGATTTCACTGCAAGCGGAATTGCTCGACCTGAAAGCCAATCCCGACCGCTCTGCAGAGGGCGTCGTGGTTGAAGCCCAGCTTGAGCGCGGACGCGGTCCTGTCGGCACTTTGCTTGTGCAGCGCGGCACATTATCGATCGGCTCAATCGTTGTTGCCGGAACCGCCTGGGGCCGGGCCCGCGCGCTAATCGACGATCAGGGCAATAATGTCTCCAAGGCCGGGCCGTCGACACCGATTGAAATCCTGGGGTTGGCCGAACCTCCCGAAGCGGGCGATCAGTTCGCCGTCGTCGACAGTGAAGCACGAGCGCGCGAGATCACCGAATACCGCGTCCATAAGCGCCGCGAAGCGCTAGGCTCAACGGGTGCCGGCCGTACACTTGAGCAAATGATGGATCAGCTCAAGGAAGAAGGCAAAAACGAATTTGTGCTGCTCATCAAGGGCGATGTGCAAGGCTCCATTGAGGCCATTGCCGGCGCATTGGGCAAATTGGGCACCGATGAAGTGACCGCCCGCATTGTGCATTCTGGCGCTGGCGGTATCACCGAATCCGATATCTCGCTGGCCAATACATCGGGCGCAGTGGTTGTCGGCTTTAACGTGCGCGCCAATGTTCAGGCCAAAGCTGCGGCTGAGCGCGACGGCGTTGAAATCCGCTATTACAATATCATCTACGATCTGGTGGACGATGTGAAAGCGGCAATGTCCGGCATGCTCTCGCCAACGATCAAGGAAAACTTTATCGGTTACGCCGAGATCAAGGAAGTCTTCAACATCACCAAAGTCGGCAAAGTCGCGGGTTGTACCGTTACCGAAGGCCGGGTGGAACGCGGCGCCGGTGTGCGGCTGCTGCGCGACGATGTGGTCATCCATGAGGGCAAACTGTCGACGCTCAAACGCTTCAAGGACGAGGTCAAGGAAGTGCAGACCGGCCAGGAATGCGGTATGGCGTTTGAGAAATACGAAGACATCCGCAAAGGCGACCGCATCGAGTGCTTCACCACCCAGATCATCAAACGCTCGCTCGACGATTAGGTACTATGTCTGATAGGCGCCGGGTAGCAATTGCCCGGCGTTATCCCGCCTGCGACCGGGCCAAATCCAACAATTTTGCCCTCGCACATACTATTGGTTGCGCGCGCGCACGACATTTATTCGGCTCTTTTTTGAGCGGAGCAATTTAATGCCTAAAGCAAACTCAAAACAAAAGTCCGCCAAGCCGGTTGAGGGCAAAGCCCCCTCGCAGCGTATGTTGCGGGTGGGTGAATTGCTGCGCCATAAACTATCGGAAATGCTGGCGCGCAGTGAAATCCACGACGACGTTCTGACCCGTGCTGTTATCACCATTCCAGAAGTGCGCATGAGCCCGGACTTGAAACTGGCCACCGCTTATGTGATGCCGCTGGGCGGCGGCAATGTCGATGCCATCGTGGCGGCGCTGCAAAAGAACAAGAAATACATTCGCGGCGAAATCTCGCGCGCCGTAAACCTCAAATATGCTCCCGATATACGCTTCCGGCGCGATGAAAGTTTCGACGAGGCCCTGCGCATTGATGCCCTGTTGGCCACCGACAAAGTCACCCGCGATCTGCAAGGCGACTAGTGCCGCAGGCACAAGTGCCTTAGCGGCTGACGTGACCAACTCTTTTACTGGAAATACACGGCCATTGTCATCGCGCGGCTCGTTCGCGCGATCCGGGTAGCAACAGACACAAATTTTTGCGTGTTTGGTTAAGCCCTTGCAACGATCACGGTCAATAAGCCTGTGGCAAAGGTGATACCGGCGACAAGCACCGGTATGACAATTCGTGTATTTGTGACAGCCTAATCCTAAACTGTTGCAGATTGGGAATTCAAACTTCGACTGTCTTTGCTAATCTAACCAGCACACAGATAAACCAACCAACAAACGAACAAGCACCGAACGAACCAACATGGCACGACGCAAAAAAGGTAATCCGATTAACGGCTGGCTGATCCTCGACAAGCCCATTGGCATGACCTCAACCCAGGCAGTCGGCAAAATCCGCTGGCTCTATAACGCGCGCAAAGCGGGACACGCGGGCACGCTCGACCCGCTGGCCACCGGTATTTTGCCGATCGCGCTTGGCGAGGCGACCAAGACGGTCTCATATACAGTGGACGGCGCCAAGGCGTATCAGTTCACCGTTCGCTGGGGCATTGAAACGACCACCGACGATACCGAAGGCGAGGCCGTTCAAACCTGCGATACGCGGCCCGACCACAGCGCCATTGAAGCTGTTCTGGCCCAGTTCACCGGCCAGATCATGCAGCGCCCGCCCGACTTTTCCGCCATTAAAGTTGATGGCGAACGGGCCTATGATCTGGCGCGCGAGGGCATTGAGGTTGAGCTTGCCGCGCGCCCGATCACCATCGACCGCCTCGCCATCACGGGCCATCCCGACGCCGATCACACAATATTTGAGGCCGATTGCGGCAAGGGCACTTATGTGCGCTCGCTGGCGCGCGATATGGGCCGGGCTCTTGGCTGCTTTGGCCATGTCACCGCCCTGCGCCGCACCCTGGTTGCCGGGTTCACTGAAGAAGACGCCGTCACCCTGGATGAGCTGATCCAGATTGGCGAGCTGCCCCTGGACGATGACACCAGCATCCGCATTACCGATGCAGCTTATGAGGGGACAAGCGACCCCGCTGAGCTGATGGAGTTTCTGCTGCCGGTCCAGTCGGCGCTTGATGATCTGTTTGAATTACAGCTTGGCTCATCCGACGCCGCGCGCCTGCAACGGGGCCAGTCAGTTCTGATCCGGGGCCGCGACGCGCCAATTATGACCGGCGCCGCTTTTGCCATCTGTAAAGGCGATCTGATTGCCCTGGGCGAGCTGCAAAAGGGGCAGTTCAAGCCCACAAGGGTGTTTAATCTGACCGGGTGATGACGGCGCCGACCGCAAAACTGCAATCCCCCCTACTCAAATTCAGATGAACGGTTCGACCATTTAGTAAACGGCGTTCACTTTCCCCCTGGCAAATCTTTCACCCGGCGCAATATTCCCCTCGCTTTACCTGCACAAACGTGTATAAAGCGCCCGTGAACTCAAATGCTTATCGCCTAACGGGGTGTATAAGCCGCTTTGAGTTGCAAATTGGCGACCCGGCTGGACGACATCCCGGCTGCGGCCTGCCACAAGCGAATCTGCTGCTGATTAAACCATCTGGTTGAATGCGTGCTTACAGGCCTGCAATCAGCTGAATTGGTGAGACAGCAGCGACTCGCAGCTCAACCCTTCATGTGCAAGACGGTTTGTCCCGCATGGGACCCGCCCGAAGGCCATGCCAATAGAAAGGATGCCCGATGTCGATTACGCCTGAACTGAAGCAAAAACTGATCAAAGATAATGCGATCAAAAAGAACGACACCGGCTCACCGGAAGTTCAAGTCGCGATTTTGTCGTCGCGGATCAAAACCCTGACCGAGCATTTCAAAACCCACAAAAAAGACAATCATTCCCGTCGCGGCCTGTTGAAAATGGTCTCCCAGCGGCGGCGCCTGCTCGACTATGTGCGGTCCAAAGATGAAGCTCGTTATAAAACCATCATTGAACGCCACGGCATTCGTCGCTAGGCAAAAAACCGGTCCAATACCGTTGGGCACTGATTACTATGGCGGCATATGCCGCGACTTCGTTGCAAAACTAGTCTGTGACACAGCTTTCGTCACTGACCGCAACTTGCAACTGCCCGGCACGCATCCAATTTTACAATCCATAAAATTGGATGCGTGACCAGCGCCACTCGCGTGAAAGCCATGGGGGCTTTTGCAAAGCGATATGACCCTAAGAAATGAGAAAACTATGTTTGATATTCACGAAGTAGAAATCGACTGGGCCGGCCGCAAGCTGCGCCTCGAAACCGGCCGTGTCGCCCGCCAGGCAGATGGCGCCGTATTGGTGCAATATGGTGAGACCACAGTTCTTGCCACAGCCGTTGCCGCGCGCAATGTTAAGCCGGGCATGGATTTCTTTCCGCTGACAATTAATTACCAGGAAAAAACTTACGCCGCCGGTAAAATACCAGGCGGTTTTTTTAAGCGCGAAGGCCGCCCGTCGGAAAAAGAAACACTGACCTCGCGCCTGATCGACCGCCCGATCCGCCCGCTTTTTGTTCCCGGTTTCAAAAATGAAACCCAGGTGATCCTGACCGTCATGTCGCACGACATGGAAAACGATCCCGATATTGTTGCGATGATCGGCGCCTCTGCCGCGCTCACCCTTTCCGGCCTGCCGTTCTTAGGACCCATCGGCGCCGCCCGCGTTGGCATGATCGACGACAAGCTGGTGCTGAACCCGATGCTCGACGAGATGGACGGCACAACGCTTGATCTGGTTGTCGCCGGTACCAATGACGCCGTGATGATGGTGGAATCTGAAGCCGAAGAGCTGTCTGAAGAAAAAATGCTCGAAGCTGTGATGTTCGGCCATAAGGGCTTCCAGCCGGTGATCGACGCCATCATTAAACTGGCCGAAAAAGCCGCCAAGGAACCTTGGGACTTCACCGCGCCGGACAAGACCAAATATAAAGCCAAAATGGCTGAGATCGGTGAAGAGGATCTGCGCGCCGCTTTCACCACGCCGGAAAAATCCAAGCGTGTCGGTATGATCGCCGATGCCAAAGACAAGATTTACAAAGCACTGGCGATACCCGAAGATCAAACGGAAGAAATCGGCCTGCTTGGCGACAGCTTCAAGGCGCTTGAACAGGACGTCGTGCGCGGCAATATCCTCAAGACCAAAAAGCGTATCGATGGCCGCGATCTGTCGACCGTGCGCCCGATCCTGGCTGAAGTGCATATCCTG
>JAJRRE010000259.1 GCA_024279745.1 Alphaproteobacteria bacterium | reverse complement strand
CATGTGGAGCCGCCGGGCGCAGGAATATGAATCGAAGATTAATTCTGGCGATCTGATCTCCATTGCCGAAGTCGTGCGCGACCTCTATCGGTCGGAAACACAGCAGGAACAGTCTTATTCTGAACGTCAGCTCTATGAAGCAGCCCTTGACCGGATGGCACGTGAGATTGCTGTGATCGATAAACTGGATGAGCGCGGTGCCCATCAACGCATTACTGAGATCCTGTGCAAGAGTGCACGCGGTCGCCGGCAAGCGGCAGAAGATGCTGAGGCGGCAGGATCATCGGATGATGCAGCTGACGTGAAGGCCGCTTGAAGCGATAACTCTGTTTGAGCCTTGAGCGGCCGGACCTTAACATGCACTGAGCAAAATATTACGCCCGGTTCTTTGAGTAGAGCCGGGCGTTTTTGGTTCCGCGATATTGCATCATCAAGCATCAATCATCGGCCAGAACTTCTATTTGGGCGGCGCTGGTCGCCTGGATATACGGACCACCACGCCCCTCAAGCCAGCCACGCACCCGGATCGTGCGTCCACGCAGGCGCCGCAGGTTAAGTCCGTCCCTAGCAAATTGCCGGACCAGTTTGCGATTAATACCAACCGTGAAATCGCGCCGCCAATTCTTGCCGAAGTTCAAATAGAATTTATTGCGGCCACCGCCAGTGCGTAGAACGCGGCCCTCAATTATTTGAAAACTGCCGATATCGCCGATGAGGGTTTCGGGGGCGCCAGCATCGCGGATTTGAAAAGCGGCAGTGTTCCATAGTCCTGCTTGCGCCGTGCGGGCGCGGCCTTCCAGCTGGATTAATTTTCCAAGACATGGACCGAGCGCGCTTGAAGGATGAGCGCGCGCCAGACCGTTGGCAATCAAGTAACCTTGCAGCCAAATTGGGGCGCGGGGCGGTTGATCCTTTGAATTTTGCGGTATGATGTAGACCTGCGCCAGAATTTGCCCATAGCGATTGGGCTTGCCGCCAGTAGCTCCCAGCTGCACGGTTTGCGCTTGCGCCAGTTTAACCAAAGCTTGATGGGCCTGCACCAGCGGTGGCCAGGGCGCCGTGGGACTGGAAGGTGAAACGCGTGCCTCTGTCGGCGTAGCATCTGGGGCTGGGCGAAAGGGCGGCAAAGCGCCAGTCAAGCGCACTTCGCTGCCGTCGTCCAAGAGCAGTGTTTGAGCATCCAGGACAGCAACCACAGTTCGCGATGGTCCAGAGGGCGGCGAGCAGCCCACGCGGCGGGGCGTAGTCTCTATCTCTTGTTTTTCCAGTTGTCCCGGTTTTTGCGATTCTTGTGCTGCTTGCGCATGTGCGGTTGCGGCGGTGAAACAAATTCCAATCACCATTATCGCCTTGGGCGCAAGGGCACGGAAAATCTTGATGTTCGGCGGGTTAATCATGGGTGCATAGAGCCCTGACTGGCATTGGTGCGCAATCGGGTGGTCTCCCAGGTCGATGACGGTAGTCGGGGGGGGGGCGGGCAGTGCCCCCTGCCATATCATCACCCCCTGCCATATCATCACCCCCCGCTTTACCATCGCCCATTGACCCACGAGCCACAATATTTGAAAGTCTGGCCCGGACCAATAATAAAACCAACACCGCTTTAGGCGGGATACTCAAGTAGGGGGAACGCAATGCGCTTAATGAGGTTTGCAAAATCGGATTGGGTGATGAAAGCGCCGATCGCGGCGTGCGCGCCGGTCGTGCCGATCGCGCCGGTCGTACCGGTCGCGGCCTGCGCATTTGCTCTGCTGGCATTGGTGATCGGTCAGCTCTCAGCCCTGCCCGCATCGGCGCAAAATCTGCGCAAGGGTGAGATCACCGCCTCCGACACGGCGGTCGGGCGTGTGCTGGAAGCGCCGGTGAACGCCCGGCCAGTTGCAAAGAAATTCTGGTGGGATGATGAGTGGTTTGAAAAAGGCACGCTGAATGTGCCGAACAATTATGAGGTGATTGAGGAGAAGATTTCCTACACCAACCCTGCCGATGGCACCGACGTTCCAGCCATTGTCTACCGCCCGAAAAAGCCTGGTAAATATCCGGCGATTTTATTCCAGCATGGCCGGCGTGGACTTGATAAGCTGGTGCAGCGCCTGCCCCGGCGGATGGCGGCGCGCGGGTTTATCGTCCTGGCGCCGGATGTTTATGCCGCCCGCTTTATTGACGCTTTCCCGCTTACCCATGACAAAGTCACCGAGGGCGACGTTAATGCGGGCATCGATGCTTTGCTAAAACGCCCGGACATCTCGACCAGCAAAATCTGCCTCTACAGCCATACCCGCGGCGGTTATTACACCTTGCAGGTTGCGGTTAAATTCAAGCGCCAGCAGAAGGACGTTGCTTGTTACGTCTCATTCTATCCCCATTGGCAGGACCCCAATTTGTCCGAGCCGATGCAGGTTTACCGCTACGCCATTGAGGCCGACAGTCTGAGCATACCAACCATGATTTTCATTGGCGAATATGACCAGTATCAGCGCCGCCGCTCGATGGAGACCGCAGTTAAATCGATGAAAGAAGAGGGCAAGGATGTGCGCCTGATCATTTATCCGGGCGTTGGACGCGGTTTTGATTTCCGCCCGCCGGGTGTGCGCACGCTGGCCGATGATCTGGCGACCAGGGATTCCAATATGCGCATGGCCCGCTTCTTCCGCCGTCATCTGGCCAAGTGGATGAAGAAATAGCATGACGTTCCTGGCCTGCTTTGTCATTGCGTGGCTTGCCTGCCCGGCACTCGTTGCCAAGTTCAACGCGATCCCGGTTGCAGCAGCGATAGGTATCGGAGCGTTTGGTTCAAGCTGCGCAGCGGACCTTTGTCAATCGGGTTGCCGCCAAGGCGATACCGGTGACAAGCACCGGTATGACAATTTAGGGTGAATTAAAGCCTCGCATTACAGTTGCACGCTGCCCCTTACACATTCTTTTTTCTGCTGCCCCTCACCCCAGCCCTCTCCCCATACGCCAATAAGCTATGGGGAGAGGGAGCAGATCAAAACCGCCCGCCCGGCAGCAGCAGGATGATTTTGGTCCGGACGGGTGAAACAGGAAACGGGTCGCTTTGTTTTGCGGCGGCCCTTAGCTCTTGGGTCTTCCACAGCTTGAGGAGGCTTTTATGGATTATCAAATCACCGGACTTGCAGCCGAGCCCTTTCGCCCTTTATATGGCCTGTCCGAAGCGGCATTGGCGCAGCGCGGTGTACGGCGTTATATTGCCGGTGAGGATTCCGGCTTTCCCGACCGGATTGAAATGCGTGATGCGCAGCCGGGGGAAGCGCTGCTATTGCTCAATCATGTGTCGCAGCCCGCTGATACGCCGTACCGTGCGACCCATGCGATATTTGTTCTGGAAGGCGCCGTGAATACCTACCGCAAAGTGAATGAAATTCCGCCGGTTTTAAGCGTGCGCCCGCAAAGTCTGCGCGCCTTCGATGCCAGCGGCATGATGCTAGAGGCGGACCTGGCCAATGGCGCAGACGAACTAGTCGCCATGATCGGCCGATTATTCGCCAATAAAGATGTCGCCTATATTCACACCCATAATGCCAAACAGGGCTGCTATGCCGGGCTGATTGAACGGGCGTGAGGCGGGCCTGACGCAGGCGGCGTCAATCGGGGCGTCAATCGGGTCGGTGCTAGTTATCAACGGGTGCAGCCATCAAACGATCTTCTGACCGGTCTTTTTCCAGTCGGCCATGAACGCCTCTAAGCCTTTATCGGTCAGTGGATGCTTGACCAGCGCCTTGATCACGCCCGGCGGCACGGTCGCGACATCGGCGCCAGCAAGCGCGCTTTGTTTGACATGGCCAACAGTGCGGATCGAAGCGGCCAGGATCTCGGTGTTAAGATCGAGGTAGTTGTCGTAAATGGTGCGGATTTCTTCGATCAGCTCCATGCCGTCGAGGCCCATATCATCCAGCCGGCCAATGAAGGGCGAGACGAAGGTGGCCCCGGCCTTGGCGGCCATCAACGCCTGATTGGCGGAAAAGCATAAGGTGACGTTGACCATGGTGCCGCCGTCGGTGAGGGTTTTGCAGGCGCGCAAGCCCTCCCAGGTCAGCGGTACTTTGACGGCGACGTTTTCAGCAATTTCAGCCAATGCGCGGCCTTCTGTGATCATGCCGTCCGCGTCAAGCGCGGCGACTTCGGCGCTCACGGGCCCGTCGGTCAGCGCGCAAATCTCAGTTATAATGGTCTTGAAATCACGGCCGGATTTGGCCACTAAAGACGGGTTCGTGGTGACACCATCAATCAGGCCCGACTCCGCCAGCTCTTTGATTTCGCCAACATCTGCCGTATCTACGAAGAATTTCATCTTGAATTGCCCCTTAAAAACCGCTTGTTATCCCCAGGACGGGGCGCCCGCTTTGCTAGCCAGCATAGTCTCGCCTAAAGGTTACGATTAGGCTTAGACAAGCGCAATGAGTCGTTTGGTGTGGGTGCAGCCTGAGGAAAGTGGGCCAGTGGATAGTCTGTTCGAAGACGCGGAGATGAGCCCGGCTGGCGCTGGTGCTGGCACCGCACGCCGTGTGCCGGTGCTGCTGCCGGTGGCGCTCGACCAGACTTATGACTATCTGCTGCCTGCTGATGAAGCCGTTGCGCGTACCATTGGGCCGGGCGCATTCGTGATGGTGCCGTTCGGGCCGCAGCAGCGCATCGGCGTGGTGTGGGATAAACCGGCAGGCACGCAGCCGACAAAGGTGCTGCCAGACAACAAACTAAAAGCTATTTTCGAGCCGCTCGATGTGCCGCGCCTGCCGCTGGTGTCGCTCCGGTTTGCCGAATGGATCGCCAATTATACGCTGACGCCGCTGGGCATGGTGGTGCGGATGATGATGAGCGCCAAAGCCGCCTTTGAGCCGGTACGCCCGCGCTTTGGTGTGGCGATTGCGCAGGACGCGGTATTGCCGCCGCGCATGACCGAGGCGCGTGAGAAAGTCATGCAGATTGTCGGCGACGGGCAGGTGCGCGCCAAATCGGAACTGGCGAAGGAGGCGGGCTGTACGGCGGGCGTCATTAACGGGCTGGTTACGGCGGGCTGCCTGGTCGATGTGCAGATCCCCGAGCGCCAAACTCCCATTCCCAATCCGCTGCATTCAGTGGTTGAGTTCGGCGAACATCAGGTCCCCGCCGTGGAGGGCCTGCGCGCGGCTATTGCGGGCGATAATTTCTCCGTCACCCTGCTCGACGGCGTCACCGGCTCGGGCAAAACGGAAGTCTATTATGAAGCGGTGGCGTCGGCGCTGACCAAGGGCGGACAGGTGGTCATCTTGCTGCCGGAAATCGCGCTGACGACCCAGTTCATGAACCGCTTCAAGGCGCGCTTTGGCTGCCTGCCAGCGCAGTGGCATTCGGCGTTGTCGGGACCGGAGCGGGCGCGGGTGTGGAAGGGCGCGGCCAGTGGTGCAGCGCGCGTGGTGGTGGGCGCGCGCTCGGCGTTGTTCCTGCCATACGCCAATCTGGGTCTGATCGTCGTCGATGAAGAACATGACCAGGGCTATAAGCAAGAAGACCGGGTGAATTATCAAGCGCGCGATATGGCGGTGGTGCGCGGCTCACTGGGGGCGGCGTCAGTTGTGCTGGCTTCGGCGACGCCGTCGATTGAAAGCCATGTTAACGCCAAGAGCGGACGCTACCGGCATCTGGTGTTGAAGGGGCGCTTTTCCGGCGTTGAACTGCCCGATGTTACCGCCATTGATCTGCGAAAATACCCGCCAGAGAAAGGCCGCTGGCTGGCGCCGCCGCTGGTTGAGGCAGTAACCGAGGCGCTAGCGGCGGAGCAGCAAAGCTTATTGTTTCTTAACCGGCGCGGCTATGCGCCGATGACTTTGTGCCGGGGCTGCGGTCACCGCTTTGAATGTCCGCAATGTACCGCCTGGCTGGTTGAGCACCGCTTTCGTAATCGCTTGAATTGTCATCATTGCGGGTTCTCCCTGCCGCTGCCCGATCGCTGTCCCAAATGCGATAAGGAAGACGCGCTGATTGCCTGCGGGCCCGGTGTCGAGCGCATTGCCGAAGAAGTAGCGGAACGCTTTCCCGACGCGCGCGTGGCGCTGCTCTCATCCGATCTTGTGCCCGGCCTGATGGAGATGCGCGAGGTCATCAACAAGATCGAGCGCGGCGAAGCGGACATTATCATCGGTACGCAAATGGTCGCCAAGGGGCATCATTTTCCCGGCCTGTCGCTGGTCGGCATTATCGACGCCGATCTGGGGCTGGGCGGCACCGATCCGCGCGCCGCTGAGCGGACCTTTCAATTGCTGCATCAGGTGACGGGGCGTGCGGGCCGTACCTTCGCGCAGGGGCGCGGGCTGGTGCAGACCCATCTGCCGGATCATCCGGTGATGCAGGCGATTATCGACAGCGACCGGGACAGCTTTGTG
>JAJRRE010000258.1 GCA_024279745.1 Alphaproteobacteria bacterium | reverse complement strand
TCCCTAACACGCCTGTGCGCCGACGCAAACCAGCCGTTTGGGGCGTAATATCATCAATTTGGCGATGACCTGGTCGCGGATCAAACCAGACATTTCGAGCAGCGTATAATCAAAAACCATAACAAAACGCGGTTAGCCGAACCTATCCCGACTGCTCCGCCACGGGCTGGCGCCAGCGCCGCCACAGCACGATTGTGGCCGGTAGAAACACCAGATCGGCCACCAGCGCCGCCATCAATGTCATAGCCGCGACCTTGCCGAACAGCCGCAATGATGGCAGATCAGACAACATCGTCACACCAAGACCGAACGTTAAAACAATTGTCGTCAGGATCAAGGCCGGGCCAACCAGCACGCGCGCCCGGCGAATGGCATGAGCAGGGTCCTCGCCCTCTCGCTCCTCCAGCCGCAGCCGGTTGAGAAAATGGATCAAAGAATCGACGCCCAGCCCGAACACTACAATCAGCGCCACTACCGAGGAAAATTCAAGCCCGTCACCATTGACCCACAGCAGCGCGCCCGTGGTCACAATCGGGAACAGGCCCGGCAGCAGCGAGATAAAGCCGACAAAAACCGAGCGGAACGCCAGCCCGATCAGCGTCGAGACAAAAATCACCTCAAGCGGTAATTTGGAATTGAGCTGCTTGATCATGGCGGCACTGTTGCGCGCAGCAATCGCCGGTAGGCCGGTCACCGACAATGTGAAATTGGGATGTGCCTTACGCAGCGGCACCAACGCCGCGTCGATCTTATCCACGACCGGCAAAATCTCGCTGCTATCGATGTCGGGTAGACGGCCCGTCACCAGGACTGATTTTTGGTCGCCGGCAATGAACCGGTTGACCAGATGTTTGGGCAGCAGTTTCACAAATTTCTTGACCCGGTTTATATCCGTATCGCCCTGCTCGGCCAGCCAGCGGCGCAAGGATTGCAGCGACCACACATTGCCCAACCCTGCCGTCTTCTCCAGAATATTATGGGTGTCTTTGATCACCTTCAGAACTTTAGGCGAATAAAGATCATCCCCGCCCGTCCACTCCACCATGATGTGTACCGGATTGGCGCCTGTCAGCTTCTCATCCAGCTGACCCGTGGCGGCCAAAGCGCTTTCACGGTCCGGCACCTGATCGGCCAGTCGGTAACGCGGCTCAAGCTGCAAATAGGCCCAGCCGAACAGCCCAAACAACACAAAACCCAGCGCCACATAAGAGCCCGGTCGGCGCACAACCGCATCGACAGTCCAGCCGACCCCGTTCGATAAAGCGTCCATGGCACCGTCGGCCGGTGCTCGATCTGCGGCCAATGCCGCTTCATTGCGGATCAGCGATATCCCGAGCAGCGGCAATACAATGATCACGCAAACAAACGAAATCACGGCCGACACCGCGCCTGCCGAGCCGAACGTGCGAATGAGCCCAGAATCCGACAATTGCAACGCCAGAAACGATAGCAGCACCGCCCCATGGGCCAGCACACAAGCCGGGCCAACCACTTTAATTGCAAATTTTACGGCCTCATAACGGTCATCTCCGGCGCGCAGGCGCATTCGTATAGCCGACGTCATTTGCATAGAATCGGCAAACCCCAACACCATAATGAGCGGCGTCATAACATTAAGGAACAGGTTAAGCTTAAAGCCGAGCCACCCCAGCAGCCCCAGCGACCACAGCGTCGCCAGCAATGGCGGTACGGCGGCAACCATCATCAACGAAAAACGGCGAAAGAACACCATGGCAATGCCCGCGCCAAACAGCAGCCCCAGCCCGTTATAAAGCAATTGGTCATGCTTCACCGCATTGCGGATTTCCATCTGCATCACCGGCGCACCGGTTAGTTTAACGCTCAACCCTGTGCCTCGCAGCCCTGCAACGGCCGTATCACGAATGCCTTCAATAATCGGACTGGCGCCCAGTCGGTCGACTTCCTTGCGGTCAAGTGCAATCACAATCAGCGCCAGTTGCCCGTCCGGCGACAAGAATTTGCCCTTCACAATATCATTCGCACGCATCCGCTTGATCGCGGCTTCATAGGCGGGACCAGATTTCAGTTTGTCGGGAACAAGCGGCGGCGCATAGCCCTTGTCATTGAGTTTGCCGCGCGCCGAAAACAGCGACACGATCCCCGCCACACCGTCGGACAGGTCCATATCGAAAACAACATTGCGCAACGCGGCAAAAGGCTTTGGCTTTAGAAGGTCCTTACCCTCGACAACCACCAGAATGTCAAATTCGTTAGACGGAAATCGCCTTGAGACTTCTTCAAAGCGCCGGAATTCTTCGGTATCGGTGCGAAATAATTCGGACAACGAATCGTCAACGCTAAGCCGTTGATACCCCAGCACGCCGCCGATGGTCGCCAATACCAAAAACGCAGCGCACCAAACCGGCACCTTGAGGGCAACCAAGCCCAGCTTTTCAATTCCAAATCCCAAATTGAGATCGCGCCCGGTCTTGCCGCTGCCTGCCATGTGGTCCCCTATGGTTTAGTCACCCGGTGGTTAGCCACCCGGATAATCTGGCCAACGTCGCAAAGGCTCTCGCGCGGCCGGATCATCAAGCAATAGTATAGGCGCGGGCAATGTCCAATAACAACCGCCGTTCAATTTGCCTCCCAATTTTCCTCCACAAATTTCCATGGCAGGTCTATTGCAACGATTTGCGGCACCAATCTGCGCCGGCTAGCCCTCTAGGTAACGGTTGCGCTATGGGCGCATGAGCGGTGTCAAAAACCCGTGATGGCATAAACGCCCCCGGAACCACCCATTGTAGATCTGTTGCAGCGGCAAATCGCGCAAATTTATGCTGCATCGCAACTAACCATTCCAGGTTTCACAGCTAACACGCTGTTATGTTACTTGTGCAATGCAATATAAGGCCCCAATAGTATTGGATCGACCCTTCCCATACCCACTTAATCACGCCATGATGGTGTATAGATGCAAGAAGTTCGCTTGACGTATCCAATATATTCGAATTAACTGATATTTATACCAGAGCGCCAAGACTGCTCAATTTGGTTGCGCCATGCTTTGAAAGCATCTGATCGCGCCCCCTATACATGAAGCTGCCAATCGAAGGAATAACTAACATGGCTGATAAAACACTCGACGCCAAAGGCCTCAACTGCCCACTGCCGATCCTGAAAGCAAAAAAAGCAATTGGTGAAGTTCCCAAGGGTGGGACTTTGGAAGTTTTGTCTACTGATCCAGGTTCTGTAGCCGACTTTGAAGCGTTCTGCCGCACAACCGGCAATGAGCTGATTGAAACCGGCGAAGACGGCGGCGTTTACCGCTTCTTGATCAAACACGCCGCTTAAGTTCGGGCCGGATCGATTGATCAAACGCGCCTGTTTTCCTTGCCTGAATAATATTGGCCGTGGCAGCAAAACCCTGGCCGTGATGGCAAAGATACGCGCGTTAAAAAATGCAACGAGCCCGCTGCGAACCTTAAAGGTACGCGGCGGGATTTTTCTTGGCCTGCGCTCCCTCTCCTACGCTATACGCGATAGGATAGTTACAATCAGGCCAGCATCGGGCGGTTAGCTCAGCGGTAGAGCACACGCTTCACACGCGTGGGGTCACTGGTTCAATCCCAGTACCGCCCACCACCGGTATGACCGGGACACCAGAATGACCGGACCGCCAGAATGACCAGCGCAGCTGGGACTGGGCAATAAGTGTCGGTCGACCACTCTACTCTGCCGGCGGCAACAAGACCGGGCCAGTGTCGGCGAAACTCAGGAAAACATTAGCGCCGGTTTCAAGCGGTTGATCGACAACGCTGGAGATAACAAACAACTCACCGAATTCAGCCGCGACCCGGTACTCCATGTGATTGCCTACATATGTGGTTTTGATAATTGTAACCGCCATGTCGTTTTTCCGCGCGCGGCGCGATAACGAAATTCGATTGGGCCGCACAGCAAGTTTGGCCGCGCCCACCCCAAGCCCGCGCGCGTCCAGCTCTAAAGTTATTGACCCGATAACAACACTGGCACTATCCCCCGCGCGGGCAGTAATCTCGCAATCAATCAAATTGGCCTCGCCGATAAAGTCGGCAACAAACGCATTGCGCGGTGCTTCATATAAATCTCGCGGCGTCCCCATCTGCGCGATCCTGGCCTGGCGCATGACAATGATGCGATCAGATACCGCAAGCGCTTCTTCCTGGTCATGGGTGACATAAACCACTGTCAGACCGAGGTCTTGCTGAATCTCGCGGATTTCCTCGCGCACCTGCCGCCGCAATTTTGCGTCGAGATTGGAAAGCGGCTCGTCGAACAGCAGAACTTGTGGCTCCAATACAAGCGCCCGCGCCACCGCCACGCGCTGCTGCTGCCCGCCCGACAATTCGCTTGGCAAACGCTCGTCATAGCCCGCCAACCCAACCAGTTCCAACCCAGCCCGCATCCGCGCAGCAGTTTCGGCCTTGTCATGCCCGCTAAGCTTCAGCCCGTAGGATACATTCTCGCCAACGCTCATATGGGGAAACAGTGCATAAGACTGGAACACCATCGAGACATCCCGGTCAGTCGCCGGCAAAGCCGTAACGTCCTGGCCGCCGATCAAGATGCGGCCCTTTGAGACCTGCTCCAGTCCGGCGATCATGCGCAATGTCGTGGTCTTGCCGCAGCCAGACGGCCCCAATAACGTCACCAGGGTCCCCGCTTCAATCGTCAAGGAGACATCATCGACCGCCGTTACGCTGCCGCCATATATTTTGCTGACGCCTTCAAAGACCACCGACGCAGCATTGCTCTTGATCCTGGTTCCTGTCATGGCCTCGCTGCCTTCGGTTTGAGAGTTGTTGTCATGCTGCTCGGCGTTATTCTTTTTATTATTGTTGCGGATGTCATCATGCGCGGCGCGGCCGGCCCTTCGTGCCCTTTAAGATCAGCAGCTGCAACGCTGCGACAACGGCCAGCATGACGAAAATCAAAACGGTCGAATAGGCGATCGCCAAGCCATAGTCATTGTTTTCAACGCGCCCGATGATATAGCTGGTGGCCATATTATATTCGGCGCTGACCAAAAAGATCACGGCGCTAATGGCGGTCATGGCGCGCACAAAGGAATAAACCACCGCCGCCAATATCGCCGGTCGCAGCAATGGTAATATGACTTTGGAAAAGGTTTGCCAGGCATTGGCGCCAAGAGTTGCAGAAGCTTCATCAAGGCTCTTATCGAGCTGCGCCATGGAAGCGATACCCGCGCGCACACCCACCGGCATGTTGCGAAAGATGAAACACAAAACCAATATCGCACCAGTCGCGGTCAGCTCAATCGGCGGTACATTAAAGGCCAGAATATAACTCACGCCGATCACCGTTCCGGGAATGGCGAATGACAACATGGTGCCAAATTCAAATGCATCCTTGCCGGCAAATTTTTGCCGCACCAGCAAATAAGCGGTGACCAACCCGAGCATGGCCGTAAGCGGCGCGGCAATGGCTGCAATCTGCAACGTCGTCCAAAACGAATCCCAGGCCGAGCCGCGCCACACTAACCCGCCCGCGTTCCATCCAACGCCAAACGCATCGGAATAATGGCGAACCGTCAATGTATTGTTCAACCCCCACAGCTCAACAAAGCCGCCATAAATGATCATGCCGTAAATCACCAACGTCATGAAACACCAAAAAGCGGCGATGGCATAAACCGGCACCTTTAATCGCCGCGGCATTTGAGGATGCGCGCAGCCATCGCCCTTGCCGGTGTTGCCCGCATAGGACTTGTTGCCAAGCCAGCGCCGTTGCGCAAAGAAAGCACCCAGCGTGAACACCAGCAACACAATTGCCAGTGCCGCCGCTCGCGCTTGATCATTTTGCGCGCCGACAATGGAGAAAAAAATCTCCGTCGACAACACATTGTAATTTCCGCCAAGCACTAAAGGATTGCCAAAATCGGCCATGCTCTCGATGAAGCCAAGCAAAAACGCATTGGCAAGACCGGGCCGCATCAACGGCCAGGTGATGGTGCGAAACGTCGTCCAGCGATCCGCGCGCAGGGTTTGCGCCGCTTCTTCCATTGCCGGGCTGACGCCTTCCACGACGCCGATCAGAACCAGAAAGGCAATCGGCGTATAGGCAAGCATCTGTGCCATGACAATTCCGGGCAAACCATAAACCCAGCGCGTCGGCGTCAGACCAAACAGATCGGCGGCAAATTGTGTAACAGTTCCCGACAGACCGAACAGCAATATAATCGCCAGACCGATCACAAAGGGCGGCGTGATAATCGGCAAAACCGTCAACGCGCGCAAAATTCGGCCATAGCGAAATCCCGACCGCGTCGCCACCAGCGCAAAAACAAGCCCCAGTGCCGTGGTCGCGCCCCCGACAACGACACCAAGAAGAAGTGAATTCCACGCCACACCGCAGCTGACATTAGCGCTTAAGCACCCCAGCCCCCATATATTGCGGTGGAAAAACTTGTCGGTGAATATGCTAAGTGAATAGGCCCCGTCTTCCGCGCGAACCGCGCCCTGCAGCATTTGCAAGATCGGGAAGAATATGAATATGCCGACAAGCGCAATGACAAATCCAATGGCGCTGACAACGAAAACATCGCCGCCGACAGCACCGCGCGCCGCCATGCCCATACCGATATAAACCACAAAAACCGCGCTGATCAACAAGGCACCATAACCCAAGCCGAACTGGCGATCCCCCAAAGGTCCAAACGCGGCTTCAAGGGCGCCAAACTGCCAGCCACGAATGCCGATGCTAAACCCTTGCAGCGCCAGCCAGCCAAGCCCGCCTATGCCGGCAGTCAATAGCAGTTTGGCATACACCGGCTCGCTTCGGTGCCGGCGCAGCGCCAATAATGGCAACGCTGCAAAGCCAATCAGCGGGGCCAGCCACAGCTTTTGCCCCTGGGCGATTAGAAAGATAAGAGGCGCATAGGAGCTATCAAGCGGGTAGCCATCGAGCAGCCATTCGCCCGACCAAAAGCCATCCTCGATGACGTACCACGGCAGCGCCAGAGCCGCGACCAGGGCGACGCCGAGCAATACCATTATCATTCTATTCGAGTTGGCTCCAGCCGCCGCCCGAAACGGCGGCTGGAGCGTAGCATCTGTCACTGCCAATTTGTCCTTTATTGCGGCAGTACTTTCACTTCATCATCCCATTTTTTCAGCAATCGTTTGCGCTCGGCCGTCGAGCCATATTTATCGAAGTCATATTTGATAAATTTCATCTTCGCAAAATCGGGGGCTTTAGGTGAACTCTTGGCGCCCTTATTCGACATCACCTGATAGGCTTTGACTTTAAGCGCGCGGGTTTGCACTTCAGCGCGCAATGCCCAGTCATAAAACTTCTTGGCGTTGGCCAGATTGCGCCCGCCCTTGATCAGGCTCATGGAACCAATTTCATAGCCGGTGCCTTCACATGGCGCGACCATTTTGATGGGAAATCCCGAGACCGCCTGCTTGACGCCGTCATGAATAAACACAATGCCGATTGTGGTTTCGCCGCGCGCCGCTGCCTTGATCGGCGCCGAGCCTGACTTGGTGTAATTATTGATGTTCTTGTGCAGGCCCTTCATAAATTCAAAGCCCTTGTCCTCGCCAAACAACTGCACAATCGTTGCCAATGTGGTGTAGGCCGTCCCCGAAGAATTAGGGTTGGCCATTTGCACATGCCCCTTAAACTCAGGTTTCAGCAAATCCTTCCAGCACGACGGCACCGGCAGATTGTTCTTCTTGAGCAAGGTCTCATTATAGCCAAAGCCCAACGCCCCGGAATAAATGCCGATGGAGCGATCCTTGGCGGATTTGGCCTGGGACAGGGCCCAGCCATGCAGCTCACCGCGAAGCTTTGAGACATATGGCTCACTCAAACCAAGCTCAGCCGCCTGCAAATGCGGATCACCCGTTCCGCCCCACCACACATCGCCCTTGGGATTGGCGGCTTCGGCCTTGAGCTTGGCCAGGGTTTCACCGGAACTCTTGCGCGTCATCGACACTTTGATCCCGGTCTCGGCTTCAAAGCCCTTGGCCATCAATTGGCACCAGTCTTCCTGGGCGGAGCAGTAAAAGGTCATTTTTTCCTTTGCTACCGCACTGTTTGAAGCCCCTGCGCTGAAAGCAAACAGGGCAAGCGCACTGAGCGCCAGTTTCGATCCGTGACGTGTCATGAAGTCCTCCCGATAGCCGATTGGTCCGGCTTTTATGGTGTTGAGTTATCGTGATAAGCAATGCGCCGG
>JAJRRE010000257.1 GCA_024279745.1 Alphaproteobacteria bacterium | reverse complement strand
CAGCCATCATCTGGCGTCGCGCCGCTGGATCTGGGAACAGTATGATCACATGGTGATGGCCGACACGGTGGCACGCCCTGGCGGCGACGCTGCCGTCGTGCGCGTGCACGGCACCCAAAAAGGCATTGCCGTCACCGCCGATTGCACACCGCGCTATGTTTCTGCCGACCCGGAAATGGGCGCACGGCAAGCGGTTGCCGAGACCTGGCGCAATCTCACCTGCGTCGGCGCGCAGCCATTAGCCATTACCGACAATATGAATTTCGGCAACCCTGAACGCCCTGAAATCATGGGCCAGTTTGTCGGGGCGGTGCGCGGCATTAAAGACGCCTGCGAAGCCCTCGACTATCCGGTCGTCTCCGGCAATGTCTCGCTGTATAACGAGACCAACGGGCAGGCCATTCCGCCGACCCCGGCCATTGGCGGTGTTGGCCTGGTGGCTAACGTTGAAAAAATGGCAACCCCGGCCCTGCGCGATGATGGCGACGTGCTTATTCTGATAGGCGAGGAGCTTGGCCATCTGGGGCAGTCTCTTTATCAGCAGATTATTACGGACAAACTGGAAGGCGCACCGCCGCCGGTTGATCTCACTGCGGAACGCAAGGCCGGCAATCTGGTGCGCGCGCTCATTCGCGATGGCAAGGCCAAGGCTGTGCATGATCTGTCCGATGGCGGGCTGATGGTGGCGGTTGTGGAAATGGCGCTGGCGGGCAATATGGGCGTTAAGCTGTTTACCTATGAAGGTAAGCTTCCCGCCCATGCCGCCTGGTTTGGCGAGGATCAGGGCCGCTATCTCATCGCCGCCGCCCCGCTTGAAGCCGAAGCCTTATTGGAACGCGCTCGCCTGGTTGGTTTGCCCGCGCGCCTCATCGGCCATGCGGGCGGATCCACCATCGAGTTGCCCGGCGAAACGCCGTTGCCGCTTAATGAACTGCGCAAAGTGCATGAAAGCTGGCTGCCCGATTATATGGCCACCGTGGGATAGGAGTGGGCCAGCTTCATCGGCAGAGCGCGTATAGATCCGCCAAGACACAAGTACCGCGAATCAATCGCCGATCAGATCGCAAGTTGTGACCTGATTTCGGGCGAGTTAATCTTTTGTTTCTACCACTGGTTTTGGAAGCATTTATATTACAACTAATTTTTGTGTTATTTGTGTATCGAACGACATAAATACACAGCCCTTGTCCCCCTTGGATGGAAATAATCAACTGTCATATTGGCGGTTCATGCGAAAGTACATTGAGTTAGCGTTGCTACGAACTTTTGACGTACAATATATTTTCAAGGGAACACTGACTATGAAACCAATTAAGATTGCTGCAGTGATGTTGTTAGCCATCAGCCTCAGCGCCTGCAGCTCGATCGACACTATTAACGGTGTCCGCATGGGTGCGACCACGGCGAAAGACCGATCTTTTTGCGCGCAACCGAAGAACCGAATCTTGTGCATCGCAATTGCCGCCGGCGCCGTTGGGGGTGTCACAGCTTTAATCGTGCGCTCGCGCCGCAACAAGTCAACACCGACCGCTCCAGTAACGCCTACTGCTCCGGTAACGCCTACCGTTACGCCTCAGCAAAATGCTCCCATTGACGCGCAAGCGATATTTTGACGCGCGGGCGATATCGGGGTCAGCGCGCCCTCTTCCGTTATTCTTGGCGCCCGCACCGAAACGCATCGGGCGGTAGCCTGACGGTACGGTGAAAATATTGGCGCAGTCGTACAAGTTTGCGCCGTCCATAAACCGACATAGCACCCTATAACTAACATAAGCCGATCTGCTCAAATCCAGTCCATAACCGTATGTCTTTAAATTAGAGCCCATATGTCCAAGACCGAAAACGCCCAACCTTTGCTGAACCAGGCCGATATCGACAAATTGTTTGAGACCCGCATCGTGCCGAAACTGCATGGCCTGGAACAAGAACGCCAAACGGTGCTGAAAGAGAAAAACCGGCGCTGGCGCAATGGCGGTATCGGCGCGGCGACCATTGCCGCTGTTGTCCTGATCCTGTGTCAGACAAATGGCTTGCCGATCTGGATCCCAATTTTGGTCGCTGTTGGTGCCGGCTTGATCGTCTGGATCTGGGCCGACCTCGCTACCAGCGACTATCAAGACCATTTGCGCAAAGCGTTCATGGATGCAATTTGCAAGGCTCTGGGCGGGCTGTATTATGCGCACCTTACATTTGATGATCCGCGCGAGGCAATGGCCGAATTTGAATTGCAACCCTATCGCGATGTACATCTGATCCCCAGCTACCATTCAGCCAAGCTTGAAGATCTGTTGATGGGGCGATACCGCGATTGTGATTTCACTCTGGTGGAAGCGACCCTGACCACCAAATCAACAAATGGCCGAGGCGGGTCATCGACTGTCACCGTATTTGACGGCATGTTGTTTCAATTGCAGGTACCTCAGCCCATACGCGGCAAAGTTCTGATTGCGCGGGACTATGGCAAATGGATCAATAAATTACGCGACTGGTGGCGCGACGGCGTGCGGGTTGATATCCCCCATCCAGAATTTGAAAAGCGCTTTGCAGTTTATGCCAGCAGCGAGGCGCTTGGGTTGCAGATCGTCACGCCGGCCTTTGTGGAGAATTTCCTCGCCCTGCGCAAAGTCTTTGGCACAGACAAAATTCGCGCCGCTTTTATTGGCTCGCAATTTTATGTGGCGGCTCAACGCAAATCAGACTTTCTGGAAGGGTTCTCCGCCAGTACGCCTGCCGCAGACTTAAAGCCGCTATTTGAACAGATCGCCCATGAAGTGCAACTGGTGCACCGTATCATCGATCAGCTGCATCAAGGCTGAGGCGCCGCGCGGCGGCTTCCAGTCGCGGCGGCTGGCCATATGGACAAATCACAAATTAACTGCTCCGCTACCCATGGTGCACTAGTCACGAAAGGCGCGCCGGTACGCGCCCGGCGATGTGCCAATGAGGCGGCGAAAATGATGGCGCAGAGTTTCCGGCGCGCCAAAGCCGCAAGTCTCGGCAATGGTTTTGACACCATGGGGCGTGCTTTCCAACAACGCGCGCGCATGGTCGATGCGCTGCGCCACCAGCCAGACATTGGGGCTGACCCCGGTGGCATCGTTGAAGCGGCGCAATAGGGTGCGCGGGCTAAGCCCGCTGACATCGGCCATGCGCGCGACATCCCACTCTTCATTCAGCGATGTTCTGATCTGATCCATCAGCGGCGCAATCGCCCCACCGGCCTCACGTGCAACAGGCTTGGGCACAAATTGCGCCTGCCCGCCTTCACGGTGCGCCGGGATCACCAAGCGCCGCGCAACTTCATTGCCAACTTCATGGCCATAGTCAGCGCGCACAATGTGCAGGCTCATATCAAGCCCGGCCGCGGACCCTGCCGATGTGAGGATCTGGCCTTCATCCACATAAAGCACATCGGGCGCCACATCGATGGCGCGGTACATCTGTTGCAGCTGATCGGCGTAGCGCCAATGGGTGGTTGCGCGCGCGCCATTGAGCAGGCCCGTCGCCGCCAACACAAAGACGCCCGAGCAGATCGACGCCAGTCGGGCGCCGCGTTTATGGGCGCGCTGCAACGCTTTGATTAACGGCTTCGGAACCGCCCGGTCGGCGCCGCGCCAGCCCGGCACAATTATTAGATCCGCGTCATCCAGGGCCGACAAATCCGCATCGACCGAGATTTGAAACCCACCAACAGCTTGCAACGGGCCCGGCTCGATGGCCGCGATGGTAAAGTCGTACCAATCCACGTCCAGCTCCGGCCGCGCCAAACCGAACACCTCCACTGTGATGCCAAACTCAAACGTGCATAAGCCGTCATAGGCCAGCGCGCAGACTTTGTTCGGCTTGGCGTGATGTGTTTGTGTAAATGCCTGGTGACGTGGCGCCGATTTAAGTTGTAACGCCGTCTGTCGTCCCTCAATCAATGCCATTGGTGCTAGCACCTTCTCTAGTTTATCCGGTCACACATCTGGTCCCGTCGGCCCTGCGACAAGGCAGTCGGCCCTCCGACAAGGCAGTCGGCCCTCCGACCGGCAGGCGGCCCTCCGACATGGCAGTCGGCCCTCCGACCGGGTGGCGTGATGTTACCGCATATTGTCGTTTGCGCCAATCGACAATTTCTGCGGATCTGACAGATTGTGTCCTATCACTACGATCAGAAGCTTAAGGAGGCCGAAATAATGACCAGCCATGTAACCGCGACCCCTGCCGCTGCGCCCAATGCGGCGCTGACCCATTTCGAGGCGCGGCTGACGTTTGAGACCGATTGCTGGGATGTGCAGGACAGTCACGCCCACGGCAAAAATGATTTCGTGTTACTGGATGTGCGCGGGCCGGCGGCCTATGAGAGTTCGCATATCCCCGGCGCGATTAACCTACCGCATGGCAAGATCACCGCAAACCGCATGAGCGACTGGCCCGAGGACACGGTGTTTGTGGTCTATTGCGCCGGGCCGCATTGCAATGGCGCCAATAAAGCGGCTGTGCGGCTGGCGAAACTGGGACGGCCGGTGAAGGAAATGATCGGCGGTATAACCGGCTGGGCAGATGAGAATTTCTCATTCCGGCAGGGTACAGAGCCGGGCGAGCCGGACCGCGCCGTCGCAGCATGAGTATAATGCGGCAGCTAAGCGAAGAAGAAACGCGCAACCGGTCCTGTCTGGAAGCCTTTCAGGCGGCCTGGGGCGCGCGCGATGTGGCGGCGCTCGGCGGGTTAATTACCGACGGCTGCGTTTACAGCGCCTCGGTTGGGCCGGAACCGGGCACGACCTGGCGCGGGCGCGATGAGGTGATCGCGGGCTTTGCGCTAATGCTGGCCAATGATCCGGGCGGTTCATCAAGCCTTGAGACCATCTATGTCGGCGACAAGGCTTTTGCCACCTGGAGCATTGAGGCGGCAAGGCCGGACGGCACGACGCAGACCATTCGCGGCAGTGATGTGTTTGACTTTAAAGACGGGCTGATCGCGCGCAAGGACGCTTTTCGCAAAGTCGAGGCTAACCTCACACCGACCCTCGCGCCGGCACTCACGTCGGCGTCTTCGCTCTCGCCTGCACCCACGTCGAAACGTTCGCGCGATTATATCGTGCGCGCCTTTCGCGAAGCCGATGTGCCGCAATTGTTGCAGCTGATGCGCGCGCTGGCGGCGTTTGAGGGTTATCTGGATGATTTTAGAGTGAGCGAGGCTGACCTGATCGATTTTGGCTTGAGCGCGGCGCCGCGCTTTGAGGCGCTGGTGGCGGCGAATGAGAGGGCCGACACGCCGCCCCGCCTGCTCGGCATGTGCGTGCTTTACCGTATCCCGTGGACCTATGACATGAAACCAAAGCTGGTCATGAAAGAACTGTTCATCGATGAGGCGGCACGCGGGCGCGGTGTTGGTCAGGCGCTGTTAGCTGCCGCGCAGGCCCGCGCACATGAGACAGGCGCGTCGGCCCTGATCTGGACCGTGCTGAAAGGCAATCGCGCCGCCGAAGCGTTCTATGCTGGCAATGGCGGCAAGCCGGACCCGCTCTGGAACAATTGGGTCTTGCCGACGAAATCGCCTTAGCAACAGCCGCCGCTGCTTTCACTACTGCCGCTGTTGCTGTCACTGTTTGTGCCGGCGTTAGAGGCGTAAGGGATCGACGTGCCGCAATCGGCGAAGATGCCGTAATGGGTGTTAAAGTCGCCGATGAAATCGAAGTGTTTGGCAAAGCGCGTGTCTTTCAGCATTCGCCACGTATTACCGCAGACGGGGAACACCTTGCCACGCTCTAAGGCGTGATGCTTGTCGAGTTCGAACACATCTTCGGCCTGCTCAATGCCGCCCTTATAGATCACGGCCTGGCCGTAATCTTCGCAAGCGGGTTCAAGGCCGTCGAGCTTCCACAGCCGATACGTGGCTGAGAAGAACTTCGCCGCACCAAGCTTTGCCGCCAGCTTTTCATCGGTCACGCCAAGCGGGCGATCTTCGACCAGGCGCGGATCTTTAAAGCCTGCCGCAATGGCGATGTTGTTAAAATCGTTCCAATATAGCGCTCCGCCCAGACATTCGCCGTAGAGCACCGGATCGGCGCGCACGTCATCGGCAAGGCGCCGGTCGGCGTAAACGTCGGAGAAATACATCTCGCCGCCGGTCTTCAAAAGATCATAAACGCCTTTCAGCACGGCGGGCTTGTCGGGTGACAGATTGATCACGCAATTAGAGATAATGATGTCGAAACTGCCCGGCTCCAGATCCAGCTCATCAAGCCGTTCGATATAGCCATCCAAAAAACGTACATTGGATTTGGCAAAGCCGAATTTGTCCCGGTGCCAGTCCATGTGCGTCCGCGCCACGGCAATCTGCTCCGGGGTCATATCGACACCGACGACTTCGCCGCCCTCACCAACCAGTTGCGCCAGCGCATAAACGTCGCGCCCCGAGCCCGAACCCAGATCAAGAATGCGTGCACCTTTGAGCACCGACGGCGTCACCAGCCCGCAGCCATAATATTTGGCCAGCACCTCGTCATGCACATTCGACAGCAGGCGCTTGACAAAGCCCGGCATTCCATCGGGCGTGCAACAGGCTTCGGTTTTCAGATCGGCGGAAGTTTTGAGGACTTTGCCGTAATAATCTTTGACGATGTCTATGGACATGGGGGCGGCGCTCCAAGGGGCTGTTGGCCGTGGGCATTTATTATAGCGTCCCGGCCTCGCGTAATTTGCATAGGTTCTGCTGCGGCATTGTACTCGAAGTCAGCGCTTTAATTACGACGCAACAGCATAACAAAGTGCTGCAATACCGCCAGCCAGCGGCAAAGTCAAAACCCAGGACAGCAATATCGAGCCCATGACCTTGCGATCGCCCTTGCCGTTGACAATGCCAATCCCGGCGATGGCGCCGACGGAAACATGGGTGGTGGAAACGGGCATCCCCCATTTGCTGGCAAAGAAGACCATGAAAGCCGTCACCAGATTGGCGGTCAGCGCCTGGCCGTCATTCATTTGAGTGATCTTTTTCGACATGGTCTGCGCCACTTTGCGCGCATGGAGTAACCCGCCGACAGCCATGGCAATCGCGATGGCAAGCATACCATAGCGTATATCAAAAGCGTTCACGACCAGCAGCAGACCGACAATCTTCGGCGTATCATTGAGGCCGCGCGAAAAACTCACGGCGACGGCACTAAAGTAATGCAGCGCATCGACGAGCCGTTGCGCGGTCATGCCAAACAGGCGGCCGGAATATTTTTCCACGCATTGGTCGGCGGTGCCAACGCTGACCGAGACGCCGGGGATAGGGTCCGCAGTTGCAAATGACGTAGCGGTTCCGCCAGTAGCTCCGCCCTGTTGTGTGCCCTGTTGCGCGAAGGCGGCTACCGGTACGAATTCGCCGGGCCCCACACAAACGCAGGTCTCTTTGACCAGCCCCAGACGCTCGACGGCGAAATGGGCGAACTTATACAAAGGCATCACCAGCAAGATGCAGGCGAGCGGCGAAATCAGCAGCGGCAGGAAGAATTTCGTGCCCAATATAGTCACGTTGAGGTCCCAGCCAACCGCCATGAAACCGGCACCGGCCAACGCGCCCGTTAGCGCATGGGTGGTTGATATCGGGAAGCCGAGCACCGTCGCCAGCATCACTGTGCTTGCGGCGCCGATCGCCACCGCCAACAGGAAAATCGGCGAGGCGGCAATCACGTCGGGTACCAGTCCCTTGCCGGAGAAGGCTTTGACCAGGGCCTCGGCCAGAAACAGCGAGCTGAGCGCGCCGGCCAGGGTGGCGAGGGTACCGATAATTAACGCGGTTTTGAATGTGGTGGTATTGGAGCCGTAGAGCGTCGCGACGCCCTTGAAATTATCGTTGGCGCCATTGGAATAGGCAAGGAACAACGTCATCGCAAACAATAAAGCTATCAGCAATTTCACATCTCCAAGGGGGCCGAATTAATCAAGGTTCATTAGCTGATCCGGTGATAACGCGGCGCGAGGAGTGTCGGCAAATGACATTGGCGTGTAGGATGTCACAATAGTCTAACGGCGGCGATGTCCCGCGATAAAACGGCGGCGGCATATCAGTGCGGCCGAAAATCCCTTGCGCTGAACATTGACTGGCGCACCAAACCGCTTCAGCCTTTCCTGCCCCGCAACAAGAAACGCTAAAGCGAGCTTTAAAACCCGGCCAGTGTCGCCGCTACATTTACCGCTTGCGCAGATTTATGTCAGCTGACCCGCTGGAGCTTTCCAGTGTGATGTTTTGCCGAGAGCCGCGAACTTCAACATAAATTTCGCCGCTGACCCCATATTCGGCATTGCGGAATGTGCCTTCATATTCATTGGCACCGACTTTGCGCAGCCTGGCCGTCTGGGTGACCCGTGTGGCGCCATTGGAGCAGCGCGCCCACAAGGAATAGCGCGATCCGGACAATCTGGTATATTTTGCCCGGCACCTGATCCGCTCGTCATTTGAGCCGAAACTAGCCGACCCCGCACCGCTCCAGGTTCCTTGCAAACCACCGGCGGTTGCAAGGCCAGCTCCCATACCAATCAATATCGCGAAAAAAGCTGTCCTAAAGATCATTTGCTTCATTTTGATGATTCCTTTTATAAAAACTATTATAAAACATCTCCTTAGCCCTTAGAAACTATCTGGGCCCGGTTGCTTCGAGTTGACAGGCACCCTCACGCTTAATTGTGCAAAGGTTACACCTGAGTCGTTGGATTCATTAACCAATTCTGTATTCGGTTCTTTCAACGTTCCGTGACTGCGACAAAAATGCACCTCGAGCCGCGTTTTCGCCCCATTGACCCCGCCTCGCTGCGGCACAATATTTAGGGTTGCGCGCTTGACGTTAGCCAGCCTGCGGTACTCAAGTCAGCAGGACTCGACATCCCGGTCGTGCTGCGCTGCACAGTAAGCGGGCCGGCCGATCATACTTAGTCCGACAGCCGGTGATTAATCCGACAGAGAATTTTCTCCTGTCGCCCCCAACCAACAAGGCCCCGTACACAATGCCGATGGATTCCAAAGAGATCGAAAATCTGATCAAAGCCAAAATTCCCGATGCCGTGATTGAAATCACCGATCTGGCAGGCGACGGCGATCATTATTCTGCGCAAGTCACGTCCAGCGCCTTTAAGGGCAAAAGCAAAGTGCAACAGCATCAGATGGTCTATGAAGCGCTTGGCGGGCGCATGGGCGGTGTGCTGCACGCGCTGGCCTTGCAGACGTCGCCGCCCGCTGGCGATTAGATGCACAGGCGCTGGTCAAGGCGTATCATTTAGTAAAGCAGCTAGAAAAGCAGCTAAATGTGCCAACCGCCAAACGCCTGCAATTCAGCAGCTCCGCCGCAGCGCTCACTACCGAATTGAATTTGTCGCCGTAATGGCCCATATAGGGGTTAGGCAAAACCCTAGCCCGCAGGTCGGATTACGGCCATTCGACGATTGCGAGGCGTCTCGCCCCTTATGTGGGCCTCAACACAGCGCCATCACATGGCATACAACCCCTTGGAAGGAAGTTTCAAATGAGCGAACAGGAAGTCCATGACTGGATCCGTAAAACCATTGCGGCCAACGATGTAGTGGTCTTTATGAAAGGCCAGAAAAGCATGCCGCAATGCGGTTTCTCCGGTCAGATGGACCAGATTTTTCAGCATCTGGGCGTAGACTATAAAGATATCAATGTTCTAGACGATATGGGCATTCGTGACGGCATCAAGAGCTTTACAAACTGGCCGACCGTGCCGCAGGTTTACGTCAAGGGCGAGTTTATCGGCGGCTGCGATATTGTGCGCGAAATGTTCCAGGAAGGCGAACTGGTCAAGCTGCTTGAGGACAAAGCCGTCCCGCATAACAAATCGACCATGACAGCTTAAACTGTCCTGCCGGGCTGCCGGCTGCCGGGCGAAGCGTTGGCGCATAGACGTCAGCGTCATTGAACATCGAAGTCAATGAACATTAAATTGCCGTCGCCGCGTTCTATACACATAGGGCGCGGCGGTTTGCTATCAAGGCCCGCCCGCCTGCCATGTCTTGCACGGCGCAATGGCAATCGCATGTAATGCTAAGCTGGCAATGCTAAGCATTCGAACATGAGGACAAAACGATCATATGAAATTGGGCGGGCGCAGATTTTTGCTTTCAAGCGCGATCGTCGCCGCCAGCGTTTGCCTCGCCCTGGGCGTGTCACTCCCCATCATTCGGCTGACCAAATTCGTCTTCTTTACCTATGAGCATTCCTTGCTCTCGACCGTTGAGACGCTGATCCGAACGGGACAGATTTTCCTGGGCACCATGGTCGCCGTCTTCTCCATTGCACTGCCGGTGGTCAAGCTGCTTTATCTGCTGCTGCTCTCGACCCTGCCCGTACACGAGCTGAAACGCCAGAGCCGCCGCCTGCGCGCGCTCGAATGGCTCGGCAAATGGTCGATGCATGATGTGCTGGTGCTGTCGCTAACGATCTTCTTCATCAAGGCGCAGGGGCTTTACGATGCGCGCTCACTCACCGGCGTCTATTTCTTCACCGCCGCCGTCATGCTGATGATCCTCGCCTATGCCTGGATCAGAACCGACGCGGTCCGCGTTGGCGCGCGTGCAGCCATACAAAAGGAGCGCGAAGAAGCCCCCCAGCGCCCCAGCTCGATTTTTCGTAATTTCATATTGAGCTTCATGATCATTCTGGCGACGGTCTTTTTCGTGCTCGGCGTGATCCTGCCCGTGATCCGCTTCACCACGGTTTATGTGTGGACCAATGAGCACTCGATTGCCTCGATCATCTACGCGCTCTACCAGAATAACGAGCTGTTTTTATGCTTCGTTATTTTCATGTTCTCGATCTTCTTTCCGTTCCTGAAATTATTCTACCTGCTGACCCTCGTCACCTCGCCCGACATCCCGGCCGAGTTCCGCACCAAATCGATCCACACCATGGAATGGCTTGGCCGCTATTCGATGACCGACGTGATGGTGCTGGCGCTGATGATCTTTTATGTCAACTCGTCGGGCTATACCGAAGCGCGCGTGCTACCCGGCGTTTATTTCTTCGCCGCCTCAACCCTCATGACTATGCTCGCCTATGGCTGGGCCAACTCCATCATGCCCGCCCCGCGCCCCGCCGTCACGGACAGGGCGAAAACGGTGGTGGTGGGTGCGGACGGGGCGGATGCGCGGACGAAGGCCCGCGAGCAGGCGGTCGAGTAGTGGTGCGCACTTTAACTTAAGTTGCCAAAGGCGTTTGCCGGCACGGGAAACTTATCTATGAAGGGGCTTCAAAATGTTCCATAGGCGCTGGCGTAGAACATCCGGCAGTGAATTTTAGTCATAGGCGCAAGCTATTTAACCTGACCGCTCATTTTCAAAAAGCGCGCCATGCCCTGTACATTCAACCCACGCCAGGCCTTGTATTGCGCCCAGTTTTTATAGTCGTCCATAGTGACTGACGTCACTAAATCTTCGGCGCTTTTTCCTGCTTTCAATCCTGCAAGGACTTGGCTGCGCATTTTTTCTATATAAACGAGAATATCATCGATGTCTTTTTTAACGCCAACCCCACTATGTCCACCGGCAAAAATATCAAAATCAAGCTTGCCAACTTTGCGAAGCTGGTCGATCCAGCCGTCTATATTAGAATCTGGGAAGTCTTTATAGGGGACGGTTTCTGATGATGCAATATCAACGATGAAACCAACATTTTCGGGTCTGACTACAACAGCAATCAGATCCTTTGCATGCCCCTCACCCAGCCAGGTGAGCTCCAGGATTTTGTCGCCGACTTTGAGTTTCATTTGATCGTCAAAGCGTTTGTCCGGTACCACTCCGTCAAGTGCTTCAGGGGCATTGGCGTGCGCAATCACCTTGGCGCCAGTATAAACCTTACCGCCAGAAGCATGATCAAGATCGCTATGGCTGTAAATGAGATGGCTTACAGGTTTATCTGTAATAGTTTTCAAATTGTCGCGTAGCCACCGCGCCGCATCTTTTGAGATCGGGTCAACGACCACAACACCAGCCTTGGTCACGACGACTAAAGAATAGTGAAAGTTGTTTTGAAAACGGTATACGTCGCCTGCAACTTTGGTGATGCTGCGCTTAGCTTCTTGGGCATGTGCTGAAAAAGCAAACAGGCACGAAATAACAATAAATGTGATGAAACGTGTTATCATAATAATGGCTTCACTTGTTGTTAAGAATACAAACTGTGAGGTCATATTTCCAATTGGAAGGCGCCCCACTTGGCGATTGCAAATATAGATTAATACTCGTTAATAACGATGTGTCAGCGAAGCATTCGTGGCAAGTTATTTCTGGCAATGTTACGGATATGTAATGAGCACAGCATGGAAAGTCTGCACCGCGATGTTTTGTTTATCGGCGCAGGTTGGAATCAAGCTAGTGGCAAAAACAAAGATCATTTGCACCACCTTAACAACCGAGAGAGAATAGCGCCGACGGGTGACCGGGCTGCAAACGCAGCCCCGCGACCCGTGTCGCGCGCACAATACGGAGCATGTTCCACATGATGCAGGCGCAGCGACCTTTTGGGAGTGATACGCGCCGTGAGAGAAATAAAGAGAGGGCTCCTGAGAGGGGAGCGGCTGGGGTGAGATTGTTGTTTTCGTTCACGGGCGTTCACCGCTTGGTTTGCGGCTGAGCAAGAGGATTGGTCCCAGGGTGACGCCCAAGCGGGCCCTCCACGGGGGCGGGCCAACGGCCCGGGCGAACATTGTTCGCCGTGGGGGATGCCAGATACAATCGCGGAACTATCACAGCTCGGAGCCCTCGGTTCCAGCGCATGCCTGACCATTTGGGCACATTGCGGCACCTTGTGTGCCCAGCGGCCAAGGGCCGCCGCCGACGGTTCGGCGCCCCGCCGGAGTTGCCCGAGCAAAGTGAGGATTAGCAACGCGAGGCAAATAGAGAGCGCGCTCCTGAGAGGGGAGCGGCTGGGGTGAGATTGT
>JAJRRE010000256.1 GCA_024279745.1 Alphaproteobacteria bacterium | reverse complement strand
GGCTGTCAAACCAATTGCCGGTTTTCTCCCGCTCGATAAAATCACCGGCCTGCACAATGATCGTGCGCACGCCGTTCGCCGCTGCCGCCGCGCCATAGCTTTGTTCCATCTCAACCCTCAGTCGTCCCATTTGGGTTGAGGGTCGATAAGGTGTATCAGCCGTTAGCAGCGGCGGCATGGATTCGCCATAGCCATAAACATTTCCGGGCAAAACAATCGTTGCACCGCTCCTTTGTCCCGCAGCAATAACCATCTTAGTTAAAGCCGGCAGAACCGTCTGCCATTGGGCATAGGGCGGGTTCAGACCATTGACGATTACATCACAACCCTTTGCCATCTGGCTAACCACACCGGGCATCAAGGCATCGCCGGTGACATATTCTATGGCGTGCTCGCCGCGTTGACCATCAGCGTGGCCGCCCAGGACATCCCCCTCCCAGGTGCGAGCAAATGCGCGGACTTTCCAGCCCTGTTTGGCAAATGCAATTACCGCTGCTCGCCCCAACCGGCCTTTTGCGCCCAAAACTAAAACTGTATCTGTCAAATCCTTGCCCCCTCATCTAAACTGCGCGTACTCGTTGAATCGGTTTGCTGATTAGTTATCTGCGCTCTCGATAAGGGGAAATTAGCTATTCATATATTTTTATCAACCGTCATAATTGTCTCGCAGTAATTCATTATTGAATAGACATAAGAAGCAATGTATAAATCCCTGCATGATAGACTCTCTCGACTGGACCTATGTTCAAAGTTTTATCGCCGTCACCAAACATGGCTCCTTATCGGCAGCCGCCAAGGCGCTGGGTGCCAGCCAGCCAACAATGGGCCGCCATATCAAAGCGCTGGAAGAAGACCTGCGATTGCAGCTGTTTGAGCGCACGGCGACAGGGTTAGAGCTGACGGTTATCGGCGCTGAAATATTGCAATATGCCGAACAAATGGGTGTCATTGCCAATCAACTCGCGCTTGTTGCTGGTGGGCGGTCGCAGGCCATTGCCGGCACGGTCCGCATTACCGCCAGCGAAGTGGTTGCGTCATATATATTGCCGGACATCCTGAGCGCGCTGCATTTGGCCGAGCCGGAAATCCAGATCGAATTGGTGGCCTCAGACCGCACGGAAAATTTGCTGCAACGCGAGGCCGACATCGCCATTCGCATGTATCGCCCAACTCAGATGGATGTTTATGCCCGCAAAGTCGCGGATCTGAAAATGGGAATGTTTGCGTCCCACGCTTATATCGAGCGGCGGGGCGTCCCGCGTGTGATCGAAGAATTTTTGCATCACGACGTGATTGGCTATGATCGCTCCGACCAGATTATTCAAGGCTTTCAAGCGGCGGGTCTAACTGTCGACCGGAACTTCTTTTCGTTCCGGTGTGATAGCCAGCCCGTGTGCTGGCGCATGGTTGTCGCCGGTTATGGCATTGGGTTTAATCAACTTGATTTGGGCGCCGCTGAGCCGGCTGTGCGCCAAATCGCAATCGATACAGCCTTGCCAGTTCTGCCGATCTGGCTTACCGCGCATTCGGAGTTAAAAACAAGTGTGCGACTACGGCGTGTGTTTGACTTTCTTGCCGCGCATCTAAAAATGCTCTAAGCGACAACTTAAGCCAAGCAACTTTGGGATGGGGCAACGGGCCGCTTGCGCTCAAGTAGCTGGAGCAGCTTCCAGCCGCCCCCTGCACGCTCACACACTCATACGCACGCACATAAAATGACCGCCACGGGAGACCAACAACATGAATATCACTGATTTGATCCGCAATGCTCAGGGCGGCGCGGCGGTTGGTAACTTGGCGAAGCAGTTTAGTTTGCCCCCCGAGCAAGTCGAAGACCTGTTGGCGCAAATCGGCCCCGAGCTCAGTTATAATATCGAGAAAAATACACTGTCGCGGGGCGGCGTTGCCGATTTGCTCGAACTCATCGGCTCAGGGCAATATGATGCTTATGCCGCCGATGCCGGCGCTTTGGCAAATCCAGACAGCCGCGATCTGGGCAATCAGGTGTTGAGCCAGATATTGGGCAGCAAATCCAGCAGCCGCGCATTGGCGGCGCGCAGCTCCTCGGCAACCGGCATCAGCGCAACGTTGATCAAGGCTATGCTGCCCTATATTGCGTCAATAGCCATGGGCGGGTTGGCAAAATCCATGCAAGGTGGATTGGGGGATTTGATAAAGCGCCTGCCGCAATTTGGTGGCAGCGGCCACAGCGGTGGCAGGCGCGGCGGCAATAACTCTTCCAGCCGCCGCTCATCGGCAGGCGGGCGCAAATCCAATCGCATAACCGAGAACGCCGACAATGGCCCTTTGCCGATGCCCGGTAGCGACGTAAGCTTTGACGATGGCTCGGGACAAGGCGGCAACCCCTATGGCGATATCGGCGACGTACTACGCCGTGGCGGCAGTTCGGGAAGTACGATCTGGACGATGATCCGCAATCTACTCGGCGGGGTACTCGGGTTCCAGAGTAAAGGCGTTATCGGCTGGTTTATAAGAATGCTGGTCATGCGTTATGGCTGGCGGATCGTCAAAGCGTTGTTTTCCGTGGTGATTGGCCGACGATAATAAAAACGTCAACATCTGAAAGCCATCGTCAGCCAATCGCCAAGCCGCGCCCGTTATGCAACGCTGTCTTAGCGTTTCAAT
>JAJRRE010000255.1 GCA_024279745.1 Alphaproteobacteria bacterium | reverse complement strand
CAATAGTTCGCAAACCCGGCGGGGATGTTTTCCGCTGTGGTGCGATTTTGCTGTTGGTTGACGGCCTGGCGGGAATTTAAAGGTTTTAGAATAGGTTAGGGCTATGAAAGTCAAGAATTCAATCAAATCCCTGCGCAATCGCCATCGCGATTGCCGCGTGGTGCGTCGGCGTGGGCGTTTGTATGTCATCAACAAAACCAATCGTCGATTTAAGGCCCGTCAGGGTTAGGATCGCTGATTTGGCCGCTTTGTCGTGACCCTTTGGGTTAGCTGGGCGGTTTTCCAAGCCGAAAAACTAGCAATTCTACAGCCGTCTTGTCGTGTCATTGTACCGACGGGCGGCGTTGTTGTGCCTGATGCAGTTTGCGGTGCAAAGTGCCGTTTATTCAAATTTCCGTTGAGTTTTGACCCTGCCATATTCTGCCACTATGCTTGGCCTATGACAAAATTCATGACTAAGCCGCTCAGATATTTGATTTCACCCCTCTCCAACGCTGCGAGCACGCGCTCAGTTGCAGCCAATATGGGGATTACCCTGGCCTTGTTGCTGGCGTTGACGGGGCTGACCTTTGGCCAGCCAGTGGCTGCGCAAAACAAGCCGGATCAAGATCTGCCGCCTGAGTTGCAATTGGAGCTGGACAAAGAGGGGCGGTTAAAACGTCTCCCGGACATATTCGGCCTGAATAATCCCCCCCGCAAACCGCCGCGCAATCAATCCGAAGCGCCGCGTACTGGCGATGACAAGGCGGCACGCGCCAGATCCGACACCAAATCGGAGCGCGCGGCCAAGAAAGCCGATCAAAAAGAGCGAGCCGAAGAGAAGCGTTTGGGCCTACGGGCCTTGCTGCGCCGGCGCGCCTCCCAGCATGTCCCCGATGATGCTTTTGAGCGCGATAAGTTATTGACGCAATTGTACAAACATTTGGCGGCGGCAAAAGACAAGAGGGCGGCGCGGCGGATCACCAGAGCCATAAGCCGGGTGTGGATGCATTCGGGCAGCGATACGGTATCGGTGTTAATGGGCCGGGCGCTGCGCGCCGAAAAGCACAAGAAATATAAAAAGGCGCTGAAATATCTCGGTTTTATCGTAAAGCTAGCACCCGATTATGCTGAAGGCTGGAACCAGCGCGCTTATATATATTTCAAGCAAAAAGATTATACCCGCGCAATGGGAGATTTGCGCCGCGTGTTGGCGCTAGATCCCAACCATTACCGGGCGTTGGAAGGCTTGGGGCAGGTCATGCGTGATATCGATGAAAAACGCGCCGCCTTGCAGGTTTTTCGCAAGCTGGTCAAAGTCTATCCGGCCAATGACAGCGCCCGCGAAACCGAAAAGAAACTGGCTCGCGAGGTTTTGGGCCAAAAAAGCTGAAGGCCTTTGCCTTGCAGGCTTTAGCTTTGCAGACCTTAGCCTTGCAGGCTTAGCCCCGGAAGTTTAGCTTCGCAGCAAACTTGGTCTTTCAAACCGGTCCCGCAGGCTTAGCCTCTTCGGCTCGCGCGGCCTGTTCAGTGTCCGCTCCGTTTTCCGTTATATTCTAGTCTGCTCAATTGCCCTTGGTCTTATTGAGCGGGTCGGACAACCGAATGGTCCAATTGCGTGCATTGCCCGTGTCTACTTCAAAAAAGCCGGTCTTCTTATAGCCGCGTCCTTTGCATTTATCGACGCCGCGAATGATGAAGGATTGGCGCGCTGTACACATAAGCGATGGACCTTTCCATTCGCCGCCGCGATCATAATCGATGGCATGGATGTAATAGAAGCGGCTTGGCAGTTTTCCCTTCAGCAACGTCTCACAGGTTTTCGACGGGATCGTCCACCAGCCTTCCGTCGCCCAGCCTTTAGGGTCCTGATACCCCACGGCAACGCCAATGCGGCTGGGCGTGGTGTTGCATAATTTCAAATCCGCCAAGGCCGGGCTGGCGCCTAGAAAGCTACTCAGCGCGATAAGCACCGCCGCCGCTTTGTTCAGTTTGCGAACAGTCCGGTTTTGGCAGTTGCCAGCGTAAGGACCTCGCCTGCCAGCCTCTTGCCCCCGGCCACTAGCGTCATACTCAAGTGCCGCTGCCTCGCAGCCTCGTGCGAGTGTCTTTAAGTTGTCATATCTCATGTGGCGCAAAATCGTCCCCTCAAATTCATCCATCACGTCTTGTCCTGGTCGCGCAATAGCCCATCAGGTCCGCCACAATCCTGTATTGGCCAAGCCCTACCGTTTGCTTTTAAATCACCCCATCCCTATCAAGATGTCGGAGCAAGACATGGCGAGAATGGGGCAGAGGGAGGTAAGAATTTGGCCCGGCCCATGACTCAGCCATGTCTGTCACTTGCCGGCCCATTGGCAGCTCGTCGCATAGCAAGATTTTACAAGGCCATATATAGTTTTGCTTAATTTCTTGTTTTAGAGTCTGATTCACGTTCCAAATGGAAACTTAAAATGTTTCCACTTAAAACGATCAGGCTGTTGCAGTTCGGCAGGATTTGATTGGCCAGGTTAAAAGGGGGCGGGTGAATTGATCGAGCCGCATATCGATGAGAGTTTCGAAATAATCAAAGGGCGCAAGGATGCCGGTCTGGTGCTGATTTGTGATCACGCGCGCAATTGCCTGCCCGATGAATATGGCACGCTGGGGCTGGACCCGTCGCAGTTCAAACGCCATATCGCTTATGATATCGGCATGGAAGCCATCACTCGGCAGATGGCGGCAGGGCTTGGCGTACCGGCTGTGCTGAGCAAATTTTCCCGCCTGCTGATCGACCCCAATCGCGGCACTGATGATCCCACATTGATCATGCGCATCTCAGATGGTGCGGTCGTGCCGGGCAATCGGCATGTGGATGAGGCCGAGCGGCAAAGGCGGATGACGCGCTATTATACACCCTATCATAATGCCATTGACCGGGTGGTTGAGAGCTGTCTGGCGACAAAGCGGGCGCCGGCATTGCTGTCCATGCACAGTTTTACACAAAGCTGGAAAGGGCGGCCGCGGCCCTGGCATGTGGCGGTGTTATGGGACGCGGATGCGCGTCTGCCCCATGCGCTGCTGGATGCTCTGCGTCAGGACGAGGCGTTGGTGGTTGGCGATAATGAGCCCTACACTGGTAATCTAACCGGCGACACTATGTGGCAACACGGCACGCAGCGTAATCTGGCCCATGCGATTATTGAAGTGCGGCAGGATCTGATTGGCGATGAGGCAGGGCAGGAGCTGTGGGCGCGCCGGTTTGTTGCTATCATGAACGAT
>JAJRRE010000254.1 GCA_024279745.1 Alphaproteobacteria bacterium | reverse complement strand
TTGAACTCATCGGGCGGCAATTTTGTCGGTGTCATGGCCATCCCCTATCTACCCCGGCGCGCTTCAGCGCCTCGCCCAGCTTCTTGCGCGCATGAAACATTCTGGTCTTAACTGTGGCCAGCGGAATGCCGACAATTTCCGCCACTTCCTTGACCGATTTTTCATGATAATAAACCAGATCAATCACTTCGCGGTGCTCGATTGTGAGCGTTTCTATGCAGCGACGCATTTGCGCACTTTTGTCGGTTTTTTGCGTCGACACTTCGGGCGTGTCGGTGTCATCTTCCAGCGCTTCAGCCGCACCTTCAGGCATTTGCAGTTCTGAGCGTTTACGCAGCAGACTTATGCTTTTGTTGCGCGCAATGGCGAAGATCCAGGTGGTCACCGCCGAGCCGCCTTCAAACCGCCCCGCCTGCCGCCACACATCCAAGAATACATCATTCACGAGTTCCTCCGCGACTGCCTCATTGCGTATAAGGCGTAAAATAAACCGAAAAGCCCGGATTTGGTGACGTGCATAGAGCGCCTGAAAAGCGGCGCGATCCTGGCTGGCGATGCGCTGGACGAGTTCCCGATCAGTGGCAGTTTGCGACATTTGGGGTCTGTGTTCCAATGCAGGTCTATTCTTTGGTCGCAGCACTTGCGAAAAAGGTTCAAATAATTGACTAGGCAAATCAGCTTTCGATGACATCGCCCGAACCCATGGAAGTCATGATCCAAGACAATCCTTGGCCTATTGCAATGAACAGCCGGTGAACAATTGTCAAATAGTAGTTTTAATCACGCCTATTGTTAATGATTGGGTATGCAAAGCCCACGTTTGTCTGTCTCACGAGCCATATCGGACGCTAAAAGGCGTCCGGGCCCTGCGACGGCGCGGCGCTAAGCGCCGGGCGAACATTGTTCGCCGTGGTGCAAGATAGCAAAGACCACGGAACTATCACATCCGCGCGGTTTGTCTGTCTCACGAGCCATATCGGACGCTAAAAGGCGTCCGGGCCCTGCGACGGCGCGGCGCTAAGCGCCGGGCGAACATTGTTCGCCGTGGTGCAAGATAGCAAAGACCACGGAACTATCACATCTCCCCTCATCGGCTCCAGCCCAGCTCTCACATCCGAGCGGGACCACGTCGCGACTGCGACCGGGCTGCAAGCGCAGCCCCGCGACCCGTGTCGCGCCCCGCCGGAGCGCAACTTCGCGCGTGAGGCCCAAGAAGTACATTGTTCGCCGTTGAGGATGCCAGAAACAATCGTGAAACTATCGCCCCCTCTCCCCATAGCTTTTTGGCGTATGGGGAGAGGGCTGGGGTGAGGGGCAGTACCTTGTTCGAAATTTGCAGCTGCCCCTCACTCCGACCCTCTCCCCGTAAAGACGAGGAGAGGGAGGCCGCTACTGCTTGTTCAATTTTTGCAAAGACCCCGAGGCTCCATCACAGCTGGGACTTCTCGGCTCCAGCCAAGCTCTCACCATTTGGGCAGGGCGCGTCGCGACTTTTTGTTTGTCGGCGCAGGTTGGAATTAAGCTGGAGGCAAAGACAAAAATCGTTTTCACCACCTTAACAACCGAGAGAGAATAGCGCCGACGGGCGACCGGGTTGCAAGCGCAGCCCCGCGACCCGTGTCGCGCCCCGCCGGAGCTGCCCACGCTTTAGCGTGGATTAGCAGCGCGAGGCAAAAAAGAGAGAAACAACCGGAGCCCAAAGGACCCCGGTTGCTGCCGTCTTAAGCTGGGCTGTCTCACACCGCCCCGCCGCTTCTTGGTTGCAAGCCGATACTTACTGGCGCAGCAGCTTGCTGTTAAACCGCAGACGCAAAACCTTGATCGATTTTTTCTTGGCTTTGCGCTGTGTCCGTACTGCCGGTTTGCGTGTGTTGCCTCGCACGTTCCGTTTGGCAACCGCTGAGCGTGATATTGTGCGCGCACGCGGTGCGGACCGTTTGCTGCTGCGTCCCAGATTTAGCTTATGCCGAATGGAACGTTTTGGTTTCAGGGTCCGCAAACGAAGCGAGTTGGAACTGCGCGGCGTAGTTTTTCTATAACTTCTCTTTCTCCCATTTGTGTTGCGCGTTTTAGACTTGCGTAAGGTTGGGTTGTAGATCGTCTTGCCTCTGGTTCCTGGCGTTCTGGTCAGGGGGGCACGAAAGTTCGGGACCCGTTTCAGATTTGGTCTGCGCTTTGACGGACGGCGCAAACCGGGCGTGGTGCCTTTGCGATTTCCCAAATTAGGCAACCGGAATGACGGCCGCTTGATACCAGGACGTTTGAAGCCTGGACGCTTACCGATTGGCCGCTTGAGACTTGGCCGCTTGAGGCCAGGGTTATACAAACCAGGCCGCTTGCCGTTAGGACGCTTCAGGCCAGGCCACTTAACACCTGGGCGTTTTAGACCAGGACGGCTCAGGCCGGGACGGGTCAGGCCGGGACGTGTCAGGCCAGGGAACCGTCCAAGATTACCATTCGTGCCGGGGTTGGTATTAGAGTTCCCGCCCGGATCGGTAATCGGATAGCAGTTGGGTGCCTTTCCACGCATCCCCTGCGGACACTGCTGCGGTGGTTTGGTATCGCGAATACACCGTGGTGGTTTGCCGTGATATCCCTTTGGACAGGCTAGCGGTGGCTGGCGTGTTGGGATGCACAAAGGATAGATCCCGGTGGTTCCTTGTGGACAGAACTGAGGCGTTGTCCGGTTGGGAATACAGCGCGGATAAGTGCCGTGAGTTCCTTGCGGACAGACCTTTGGTGGTGTCCGGTTTGGCCGACAACGAGGGTAGGTGCCGTATGTTCCGCGAGGGCACAATTTGCGCGTTGGCGGTGTATAGGACGGCGGTACAAATGTTGGCGGCGTATAGCTTGGAGGCTCGCGGCGCGGTGGCAGCTTGGTTGGCGGTGTCTCAGTCGTCTGGCGCCCGCACGTTTGACCATTCCACGGTTTGCCGGCAGGACAACATTTGCCGCGCACCGGTGTTTTGCTCCAGCCAATCGGACAACGGCCGTTTCTTTGCACACAGCGATTGCCAGACTTGGTATAACCGGGAGGGCAATTGAAACTCTTCAATATTGTTCGCGGAACATGGCAGATACTGGCATTCACAAAGGCCGTTGCAGAATCCGCGTCATCAGCCGGATTGGTATTTTGCGCAGAGCCACCTGGCGCAAACGTAATCTTGGCCCAGTTCTTTATTTTACAACTTTGCTGACGCACAACATCCATCGGCGCATCGACAAATACCCATAAGAAGCGTTGCTCGCCCGGATTAAGGGTCGTGTCGGGATGAGCGCAATCATAAACACCGCCGCCGCCGACACAGGACCAAAGACCAGCGCCAAAGAAGGCATTGGTGCCCGCAGGCGGTTGGTCGGTGACATGGATTTCGCCATGATAGACATTGGCACCCGCATTCGTGACTGTAATGCGATAGAGACAGCGTGCAAAATTACCCATATTTTCACAAGCCTGACCGGCGGCTTCTTTTTCAATCTTCAGGTTGGTTTTGCCTTCAGGCGGCGGACAATTGGCAGAAGGAATAAGCGCTGTCGCGGAATCCACATCGTCGGTTGGATCGGTGTTCCAGCGTGTGCCGCCAGGCGCCCAGGTCAGCGATGCAATATTCTGCACCTGGCACTTGGGATAGTCATGCGGCACGCCAACATAAACGGTCAACTCAACGCTCGCACCAGGAGCGAGGAACACACCGGGACGATGGCAATTGTAACTGGCGGCGCCAACAGCCCAGCAATTCCAGCTGGCGGCGGGAGCAAAGCCCATAACCGCACCAGCAGGGGCAGAGGGAAGCGTATCGTTGATCAAGATCGGTCCGAAATAAGCTTCCGGCCCCATATTGCGAACGCGCACCTGGTAGCGACAGGCCCAGCCGCCCATATAAGCGGTACAGGTTTTGGGAGCGGCGCGTTTGGTCAGCTTCAGATTGGTTGTGAACTCACGATGCGGCGGCGGATAGTCCGGCGGGAAATCCTGCGGCGGAACTTTGGCCGGCGGCACATAACCCGGTGGCAACGCGCCGCTACGGGTGAAGCCGCGATTACAAGGCTGCCAGATTTCGATATCGCCCATATGACCGGCTTTGGCCGCGTCGCCAAACACGCCGTCATAATCGACAAAATATGAATTGGTCGGCGGCACATTGGCCAAACCGACTTTATTCAGCGGCGTACTTTGCAGCCCGTGCACGTCGGCTTCAGCGCCAACGCCTGGGCCAACGCCCGCACTTGAGATCAAACGGCTGCCGGTTGCCCAAAGCGTGGCTGAGCAGCTGCGCGCCCGCATGACACCAGTGGCTCCATGAGCATATCCCAGTGCCAGACCGCCATTGGCCTGCAGATGCGGCGGCGTCATACCAATGGCATAGCCTTCACCAACCGGCTTCCATTTGCCCGGTGTGGCAGGGTTGTCAGGGGTCTCTTTTGCATAGCGCGCAACAGAAGAGCGTCCCGGCGTGGCAAAAACAGAATAATCGTAACTGCCGCGCGGGGTCCCGCGTTGCGCCAAATATAACCGGCCGGCTTTACCAAACGCCATATCGGTAATGGCGCCGCTTGCGGGCAATTCTTTGGCATCGAGTTCCCAGCGCGCATCATCGACAAAGCGGCCGCCGCGCGAAATACCAACAGACCAGACCTGCAAGCCGTCCTTGAGCGCATAATAAAGGCGCCCACCATGAACCGCCATGCCCCAGACCTGACGCTCAGATTGCGTATAGCCCCAGGTGGCAGGATTTTGCGTATCAAACGCCGGGCTGGTGATGTCCATCATCACACCGTCATCGCCAACCGGTGCCAGGCCCTGGTTGGGCCGCCCGCTCAGACCATGATCGAAACTGTCAATAATGTTGCCGCTTTCACCGATCCGGTAAATCAGGCCGGTATCGACGTCGGACGCAAAAAACTGGCGATGGCGCGCATCGTAAACCACGTCGCCAACACCCGGGCCGCTATTGCCGGGCAATGTCGTGAACTGCTCTACCGCGCCGGTTTCGCCGTTCACGCGCCAGATTGCACCGGGCTCAGCGCCGGGGCCGAATTGACCAGCCATCCAGCGGGCGTTGGCATTACCGGTTTTCAGGCGTTCAGGCAAACCATCGCCATTGCTGTCGGGCATAGCAATATGAATGCCGAACAGCGATGTGGCACCCAGATAGATATTCGGCGTTTTGCCGCCAAGACCATCATCCAGCGCCACTGCAAAAACCTGACCGATCTGCCGCGCAGTAAGCTGAAACAAAGCCGGCGCCGCTACCAATTGGCCACGCGCCGCGCCAGAAATTCCGCCCAGCGACATGATCTGCGCTGAGGGGCCGTCGAGATTAATGAAAAATCCGTCTAATGGATCGACGCCCGGGCCGACTGCCATGCCGTTCGGGGCGATACCGGAAAATCCGGTTACGACGGCGTCGCCCGGATTTATAATCCGCTGCTGAGCGGCAGCAGGGAACATGCTCGCTAGCAGAAATGAGGCCACCAGCGTCAGAAAGGCAAGATATTGCCAGATAAACGAAGATTTGGCGCTTGGCGCCGCCTGTTGAACTGCGGCAAGGTCGCGGATGTCGTGCCATGAGGGAGCGGCATGCGCGCCTCTTCCATAGCCTTGTGCCCGATGTCTTTCAAACCGGGCCTGGGGGGTGATGTTTAGCATTTTTGCCTCTTTGCATTACTCAGAGCACTTTAAAAAATGCTCAAGTCGCGAAAGGACCACTCTTCCGCTTCTGACCAATTGGTCGCGGCGCAAGTACAAAAGGTTCAAAAGGCTCAATCATTTAGGGGCGGGCAATGATGGCGATGGTTAACAACGGCGTAAAGCGCTCCTGGGCCTGAGCCCAAGAGACGATAATTTAATGTTGTTTATGAAAGAGTTACTGGCTGGGGCGGTAGGATTCGAACCTACGAATGGCGGACTCAAAATCCGCTGCCTTACCACTTGGCGACGCCCCATAACCCGTGCCGGCCTTCCCAAAGCGGGCAGCCAACACGGCGCGGAACATAATCGCTTGTTCTGCGTTCCGCAATGGCTGACAGGCGGCATTTCCCAAATAAAATGCTGTGGTACGCAAATTCCAACGGTAATTGGCTGATTTAGGCCTTTCGCCGTGAATAAGAAGTAAGAAATTGCCCACACTGAGCGCGCGCGCCGCATTAGCAAACCTCATCGAGCACCACAAAATTGCCTTAAAACCCGCCTTGCCGCGCGGACGCCGCATCGCTATAACGCTCACCTGCGATCCTGTATGGCGCTGCTGCCTGGCTGCTGAATAAATTGCTGCAACCAAGCCGCGCGGGTTATCAAGACCTCAGCCCAACAGGTGCAGCCAAAACGGTCGGCGGAGTGTGGCGCAGCCAGGTAGCGCACTTGCTTCGGGAGCAAGGGGTCGGGAGTTCGAATCTCCCCACTCCGACCAATTGGGCGCGACGGCCAAACCCTAGCGGCGCGGCTCGGCGGCGTCTTCAATAAACAGATCAATCTTTTGCCGCCCGCCCCAACTGTCGCGCTTAAGCGAGCCGACCACATGCAGCGGCAATCCGCCCGATTTAAGCAGCAGATCCCCCAGCGGCTGGCCACCGGCACGAAACGCAATGCCGTCGAGCTTCGAGCCATCCGCCGCCTGCAACGTACAGCGCACATGATTTTCGCCAACCACTTTGGCAAATTTCACCCGGTGTGCGGGAAAGACAAAGCGCGGCTGCGGATTGCCCTGGCCATAAGGCCCGGCGCGCTCGATCAGATCCATCAGATCATTATTGACACCGCGCGGAGTTAGCGCCCCGTCCACATCCAGCGAGGCCGTCGCGCGCGCGGCGCTGGCCTTGTCCTTGAGCTGCTCGAACATGAAGGCTTTGAGATCATCGAGCCGGTCGGCGCGCACCGTCAGCCCCGCAGCCATGGCATGGCCGCCGCCCTTGACCAAAATACCTTTTGTGGTCGCCGCGCGCACCGCGCCGCCCACATCAACGCCCGCAACCGAGCGCAACGACCCGGTGCCCTCATCCTCGCGCTCCCATGAGATCACGCAGGACGGGCGATGAAAGCGGTCCGACAGCCGCGACGCCACCAGCCCGACAACGCCCTTATGCCACTCCTTGGAGCCGACAATCAGCATCGGTACATCCGGCTCATCGTCGACCAACCGCTCAGCCTCCGCCATGCCCTCTTCGAGCATCCGCGTTTCAATCGCCTTGCGCTCTTTGTTGAGCTTATCCAGCAGCTGCGCCAGTTTGGCCGCTTCCGCTTCATCACCCGTCGAGAGCAACCGCGCGCCCAGAGCCGCATCGCCAATACGCCCGCCGGCATTAATGCGCGGCCCCAGCACAAAGCCCAGATGATAGGGCGTTGGCGCGCTGTTCAGCCCGGCGACATCACCCAGCGCCCGCAGACCCAGATGATGCCGCGCCTTCATCACCTGCAGCCCGCGCGTCACGAACGCCCGATTAAGCCCCTGCAACGGCACCACATCGCACACGGTCGCCAGCCCAACCAGATCCATCATGTTCATCAGATCAGGCGCCGGCTTGCCGTCACTATAAACGCCGCGTTTGCGCAGTTCGCGCGCTGTCGCCACCAGCAGCATGAACACAACACCGGCGGCGCATAAATGCCCCAGCCCCGACAGATCGTCCTGCCGGTTGGGATTGATCACCGCATGTACGTCGGGCAAATGCTCATCCGCCTGATGGTGATCGACGATAACAACATCAACGCCCAGTTTGCCCGCAACGGCGAGCGCCTCATGGCTGGTCGTGCCGCAGTCAACGGTGACAATCAATCCGGCGCCGTCCTTGATCAGCGTCTCGATCGCCGGACCGTTGGGACCATAACCTTCAAAGATGCGGTCGGGAATATAAATGCGCCCATTAAGGCCGTGTGCGTTTAAAAACCGCTGCATCAGCGCCGAGGACGAGCCGCCATCGACGTCATAGTCGCCGAAAATTGCAATATTGGTTTTAGCCTCGATGGCGTCCGCCAACCGTGCCGCGCCCTTATCCATATCGCGCAGCGTGCTGGGGTCGGGCATATAATGTTTAATCGACGGATCGAGGACGTTTTCAACCTCCTCCACATCGACATCGCGCGCCGCCAGCACGCGGCCAAGCAGTTCGGGCAGATCATAACGCTGCGAAATCGCGGTGGCGGTGTTCAGCTCAGCCGCGCTCAGCCGCTCGCGCCACACATAGCCGCGCGCCGATTGCGCGACCCCGAGATAGGCCTCCTGCGCCGCTCCGCCAGTCGCTAAATCCAGTTTTTCCGCCGCGCCCATTTCACTTTTTCCTTAACTCGAACATGCCGCGCCAAAGCACCACACATCCTCATGTTGTAACAGCCAAACCTAGCCGATTCGGTCCCTCAGATGATCACGGGCTTTAGCCGCATGGGGATAAGTTCGAGAAGGTTGGAGAATGTAATTTCTCGCGGGGCGGGTTTTATTTACCTCGCGGGGCCGTATCGGACGCGAAAAGGCGTCCGGGCCCTCCGACGGGGCGGGCTCTATTTGCCTCACGCGCGAAGTGGCGCTCCGGCGGGGCGGGCCTAAGGCCCGGGGCTGCGCTTGCAGCCCGGTCGGACGAGCCGACGCATCTTGCTCATATGGTGAGGGCCGGGGCTGAAGTTGATAGGGCGGAGCTGTGAGGGAGCACAGGGTTTCTCAGGCATCCACCACCGGGAGCAACGCGACCCGGCGCTTAGCGCCGCGCCCGCGCAGGGCCCGCTTGGGCGTAATCCAAGGAA
>JAJRRE010000253.1 GCA_024279745.1 Alphaproteobacteria bacterium | reverse complement strand
GGCCCCGCGCCAGCCGGAATGGGCGGCGGCTACAATTCGAGCCGTTGGGTCAGCAAATAAGACCGGCGTACAGTCAGCCGACAGAGCGCCAACAGCCAATCCAGGCGTCGCGGTCACCAGGGCGTCGGCCTTAGGGCGCGGTTGATCCGCCGGCCAGGGGGCCTCGACCACCAGGGCGGTTGCGCTATGGATCTGATAAAGGGTGAGCAATTCTCGCGCGCCAAGGGCCTGGGTCACCAGCTCGCGATTTTGGGCGACATCACTTGGGGCATCATCTGAGCCGGGGCCGCAATTGAGCGAGGCGTAAATGCCGCTGGACGTACCGCCGCGGCGGGTGAAAAAGCCATGTGCCAGACCCGGCAGCGCAGTCAGGTTTTGCGCCGTTAGTCGTTCTGCTGGAGAAGCTTGAGCTGTGGTGGTGGGCATATTATCGGGCTCTTTGCTGACTATGTTGTTGGCGGGGTTTTTATAGTGTCACAAAAATTCGCTGAGCAATTTGCGCCCGGTTACGGTGACTACCGATTGGAACCAGCCGGCGCTCCATCAGCCACAATTGGCACCGGGGCGGGCGAAGATAACCCCGGTAAGGGCGGCAGCTTTGCACTGCGCAAACCGATAGCTTTAAACCTTGTTCCCATGCCTTGTGGTGCAAGAAGCCGGGCGATGGCGATTTCGATATCGGCAGCATCTTCAGGGTTTGCATTCATCAGATTGGACGCACGTTCGATGATCCCTAATGCACCAAGAAATTGCGCTTGGGCGCTAGGGCCGTCGATTGCCAATTCTATGCCCGCCAATTCGCTGGCGGCATTGGTTTGGCGAGTGAAGTCGCGGAAGTTCACGTGGCAGGTCAGGTCGGCGTCACCCGGAGAGGTTAGCGGATGCTCATAGTGATGGGCGCGTACGGCCTGCAGTGTTTCGCCGATCTGGGTGCTATCATGACCATAATCGAGAAATAAAGCAGCCAGCGGCGCCGCTGCCGCGCGTTCGATCAAGGATTGCAACAGCGCGCCAAAATCGCACGCTTCCATGATGGCACCATTAGCTGCGCTGTCGGCTGCTCTCATTTGATCGAAGGCCTGCGCGTCGGCGTTCAGGGCCACATCCGAGAACACCAAACGCTCATTGCCATCAACGGCCACCGCGCGGCGGCGCCATTGGCCATCGCGTTTCACAAATTGCTCAACGGGCAGCACGTCAAGAAACTCATTACCAAGAATGATCGACGGTCCGGGCGGAACATCGTCGATGCTGTCATACCAGGACGGCGTCACGGCGCACTCTTGCAAGGTCACACGCTGAACTTCGCGCGCCGGTTCACTGCTTTCCACAAGATGCAAGGAGATGGCCTGGATGAAATTGGGCAAAATGCGCGCCGCGCGCAATGCGTCGGCAATCAATGTGCCGCGTCCTGGGCCCAGCTCGATCAGATTGATCCGCTCCGGCGCCCCCATTTGCTGCCAGACAACCGCGCTCCACAAACCGATTAACTCGCCAAAGACCTGGGTTACTTCAGGCGCGGTTATGAAATCACCTGCGGCGCCGACGGCTTTGCGTGTGCGATAATAGCCGTAGGTTTCGTCTTGCAGGCAGGCACGCATAAATTGGGCGATCGACATCGGTCCTTTGCTGGCGATCTGCTGTTTGATTTTCAACGCCAAGGCTGTGTCGCGGCGCTGTTCAGGATCATAGCTCATGGTGGTTCATAGTGCCTGCGCTCAATCATTTTTGGTCAATGGTTTTGCACCGATTATCTAGTGCCAACCGTCCCTAGTGCCAACCGTCCTATGACATTTGTTAGCCACCGCCTATGGCTTGGTATCGGCGCCGGCGTCCGCAACAACACTATCTGTTCCGCGTCCCTTGGCTTTGCGGATAAAATAGATCCCAAGTGCGATCATGGGAATTGAATACACAATACCAGCGGTTAAGGGTCCGATATTCAACGCATGTCCGACGTCCGGCTGGCGGAAAAACTCCGAGAACGAGCGCGCCAAACCATAGCCGACCAGGAACAGGCCGATGATCAGGCCAGGGCGGTGCAATGCCAGCTTTTTATGGGTCATAATGCGTAGAACTATGAACAAAACCACGCCTTCCAGCACCATCTCGTATAATTGACTGGGGTGGCGCGGCAACGGGCCAGCTTCACGGCCGGGAAATACCATGCCCCAGGCGACATCCGTGGTGCGCCCCCATAATTCGGCATTCACAAAGTTGGCCAGCCGTCCGAAAATCAATCCCAAAGGCACAGACGCCGCACACAGATCCATAATCGACCACACGTTCACTTTATGGCGCCGTGCAAATAGCCAGATCGAGATCCCGCAGCCAACCAGCGCCCCATGGAACGACATACCGCCCTTCCAGGTGGCGAAGATCTCCAAGGGGTTTTGCAAGAAGAAGAGCGGTCCGTAAAAGAAGACATAGCCCAGCCGGCCCCCCACTATGACGCCGAAAACCAGCCATAACAGTAGATCATCGACTTTCTCGATCGCCATCGGGGCCTTGCCGCCAACCCAAAGCCGGGGCGTGGATAAAATCTTCTTAATATAGAACCAGCCAACCAGCAGGCCTGACATATAGGCCAATCCATACCATTTGACGGAAACGGGGCCGATCGAAAAAGCAACGGGGTCGATTGCAGGATAAGATATGGTCAAAAAGCTCAACATCTATAGGGCTCCATCCAGGGGACGCTCAAAAGGCTCACCATAAGGGCCGGCTGGCAGTTCGTTAGCCAGGCCT
>JAJRRE010000252.1 GCA_024279745.1 Alphaproteobacteria bacterium | reverse complement strand
GTGATGTCTCACGCTCAGGCCGGATTCGCCGTTCTTTGGATCGTTCGGCTCAACGGTTAATCGGGCCGGGACTTTATCGGGTCGCGGACACTTGCGGGCGCCGATCAGCCGGTCCCAAGCACCATGTCCCCAAATACACGCGATGAACGCCACAAAAAACGCTCCAATATACGGGACAGTATCATGACATGGACAACCGCCATACATCCCGAATTGCAGCGCAAGCTTATTCGATTTAAAGGTCAGTATAGTTGACCTATCATCCCGTGTACATCGATATTTTACACTTTAGACCGGCAAATTGCCGCGCAGCGGAACATCTCTATCGCACTTTGGCAGGCGCTCCAAATGGTAAAACTGCAATAATCCACTCAATGAGACTTCCCAGCATTTGCGAACAGGTCCAAAACAAGTGACAAATACCGAGCCTTACAGCGATCAGAACACCGGGCGGGCGGCGGCGAACACGCCAACACTCGGCTATGAACGAAAAAGGCAGAAGAAGCACGGCGCGTGCGGCAACCAGGTGCAAACAAGGCAGCAGCAATGAGCAAACAATGCAAACCTTATGGAACCTGGCCGAGCGCCTTGAGCGCCAAGCTTGTCGCGGGCGGCGCAAAGCGTTTTGCCAGTGTGCAAGGCGAGGGGCCATGGGTCTATTGGACTGAGGGACGTCCCGCTGAGCAGGGCCGCCAGGTTATTATGCGCGCGCGTCCGGGCGCCAACCCCGAAGAGCTGTTGCCTGCGCCGTTCTCCGCCCGCTCACGCCTGCACGAATATGGCGGCGGCGAATTTCTTGTCGATGACGGTGTGATTTACTTCACCAATAACGACGATCAGGACCTCTATGTGCTGGTGCCGGGTGGACAGCCTGAACGCCTTACCAATGAGCCGAAGCTGAGGCTGGCCAATTGCTGGCGCGATGGCACACGGAAACGGCTGATCGCCGTGGCTGAACGCGCACCTTCTGCCGGCGAGAATAATCCGCGAAATTTGCTCGTCGCCATTTGTCTGACCGGAGCGGCACGCGGCAAAGTTACCGACCTGGCAAGCGGCCATGATTTTTACGCCGCCCCGACGCTCAGCCGCGACGGCAAACAATTGGCCTGGCTGGCCTGGGGTCTACCGGATATGCCCTGGGATCAGGCAGGGTTATATGTGGCCGGCTTAAGCTCGTCGGGGCAATTGGGCGCCCCGCAACTCATTGCCGGCGCCGACGGCAGCGCCGCATTCCAGCCTGAGTGGACAAACGGCGGCGAGCTGATTTATGTGTGCGACAAAACCGATTGGGGTAATCTTTATATCTGGGACGGCGAAAGCTCGCGCGCCATCACTGATTTGCCCGCCGACTTCATTCGCCCGCTCTGGCAATTGGGCATGCGCTCCTATGCGCTGCTCGATGACACATCGCTGATCGCGTCTTATTTCGACAAGGGCGAGTTCAAATTGGCGCAGATCGACATCAAGGACGGCACCTTGAGCGCCTGCCCCGTTGATCTGGCAGTACTGGACGCGCCGACACGATTTGAGCGCGGCATTGCCGGTCTGGCGGGACGCAATGAAGCACCGCCTGCCATTGTCGCAATGACCACCGAGCAAACCCAAACCCTGGCCCAGGCCCAGCCGCAATCGGACGACCAGCCCGCCGCGCCCGAACCGTGCACGCCGATCATATTACGCAGCGCCGCCGACATTGAGCTCAATGCGGGCTCCATATCTCGGGCGCGCGTTGAGACCTTTCCCGGCGGTGATGGCCAAGACAGCTTCGGCCTCTATTATCCGCCAACCAATGAAAGCTATGACGGCCCTGATGGCGCTCTGCCGCCGGCCATCATTACGGTTCACGGCGGACCAACAGCTTCGGCGGACCGCGGCCTCAAAATGACGACGCAGTTTTTCACCAGTCGCGGCTTTGCCGTATTCGATCTGGATTATGCCGGCAGCGCCTATTACGGGCGCGCGTACCGCCAACGCCTCGACGGAGCCTGGGGGATTGCCGATGTCGCCGATTGCAGCGCAGCGGCAAAACATCTGGCGCAGGCGGGGCTTGCCGACCCGGCACAGCTTATCATTCGCGGCGGCAGTGCCGGCGGTTATAGCGTGTTGATGGCGCTTGCTACGACAGACATATTTGCGGCCGGGAGCTGCCATTACGGCATTTCCGATCTGTCGCTATTGCTTGACCATACCCATAAATTTGAATCGGGTTATCTCAATCGCCTGCTTGGACTGACCCCCGACAACAGCGCCGCGATATTGCGTGAGCGCTCGCCGCTGACCTTGATTGATAACATTTCCCGCCCGGTCATTTTGTTCCAGGGGCTAGACGACAAGGTAGTTCCGCCGCCGCAATCGCAACTGATCGTCGCCAAGCTACGCGAGAAGGGTCTTGACGTCGCCTATCACGAATTTGCGGGCGAGGGTCATGGCTTTCGCCGCGCCGACACAATCATTACGGTTCTGAATGAGGATCTGGCCTTCATGCGCCGGGTGTTGAAATTACGCACGGAGCGGGAATAAATAGTCGCGTATAGCGAATTGCGGATAGCGAGTGAATAACAAGGACGCGAAATCATGACCACGATTGACAGCATCGAAGAGCTCGAAGCGATCTATGGCCTGCCGCAGAAACTATCGCTTGATAAAGTCGCCGATCACATCACGTCGGATTATCGCAAGGTCATTGAAGCCTCGCCGTTTTGTGCGTTGGCAACGAGCGGACCGGAGGGGCTTGATTGCAGCCCGCGCGGCGATGAGCTTGAGCTTATGCGCATTCAAGATGAGCGCACCTTGCTGCTACCCGACCGGCGCGGCAACAACCGGGCCGATACATTGCGCAACATCGTCGTCGATCCGCGCATTGCCCTACTGTTCCTGATCCCCGGTTCCGGCATGACTTTGCGCATGAATGGCCGCGCGGTTTTGCGTAAAGACGCTGAGTTACTCGAAACCTTCGCGGTCAAAAACAAACCGCCACGCTGTGTGATTGAAATCACCGTGCAGGAAATTTATTTCCAATGTGCCCGCGCTATTTTGCGCGCCGATCTTTGGAATAGCGAGAAACATATCGACCCCAAATCCCTACCCAGCGCCGGCGATATTTTGGCTGCACAAACGCAAGGGAGTGAAGGCGGCAAGGACTATGACGAGGCCTGGCCCGCCCGCGCCAAGAAGACAATGTGGTGATTGTGATCGCCGGTGACAGAAAACGGTGAAAGCGAGACCGCTAAATCGCGGCCCCGCCTGGCTTGTTCAATTTACAAATTGACTGCGGTCTTACTCAGCGGCTTCGAGCTGCCTCGTCGCGCCGTCACCGATTTTCACGGTTCGTGGTTTCAGCCGCTCGGGTACATTGCGCACCAGATCAATGTGCAACATACCGTTGATCATATCGGCGCCGCTGACTTCGACATGATCGGCAAGCTGGAACCGGCGCTCGAAACTGCGCGTGGCGATACCCCGATGCAGATATTCGCGGTCTTCTGTCTGTTCGGCTTTCTCACCCTTCACGCGCAAGGTCGCTTCTTTGACCTCGATGTCGATTTCGTCTGTGTCGAAACCGGCCACAGCCATGGTGATCCGGTAATCGTTTTCGTCAAGACGCTCAATATTATATGGGGGGTATGTGGTCGCGGCGCCGTCATGCCCGCTTGCGCTGTCGAGCAATTGCACGAGGCGGTCAAAGCCAACGGTGGAGCGATAGAGGGGGGCATAATCAAAATGTTGCATCACGAGCTCTCCTATAGAAGCAACTGGTGGGATCGCCTGGCCGAGCGCTTTTATTCGCGCGCTTTCAAGTGTAATTCGCGCCGCCGCTGATCAATTCGTGATCAGGCTTTGATCGGGCCTCATGCCCAAGACGGCAACCAAATACACCAGCCGGTCAGGCGGGTTACTTATGCTAAGGACCCTAGGTTAGGCATCCCGCACGCCTTAAATCTGGGAAGTACTTTTAGGATTTCAAGAAAATTTTTTGGCCCGGCGGTTTGTTGATTTGATCTGCCGGGTTGCTCAGCCTCACAGCGGCCACTTGTTATGACAGGTAAATGTCAACCGACTTGTATTAGCAAGCATTACTGGCGAGCCACTTGAAAAGCGCCCCATGAATATGAACGCCAGATGAACAGCTCGTTGGTTTAGCGTTCAGCTGGCAGCCATCAAGGTGCCATAGATGGGGGGCGCAGCATTGTCGTTAAGGGTGCCAATTGGTCCAGACGGCATGGCAACAGCGCCGCAGCCACAAGGCTCAGGAAAAAATACGCTAAAACGCGCGAAAGAAGGACAGGAGCGATGAAACACACTCTATTTGCCGCTATTATGGCAGTGACCGGATTGGGATTGGGGATGACCTCGATAACAGTACAAGCTGCCGATCTCAATTATGACGAAAGCTATAGCGACTATAGCTCAAGTTCCAGCTCGCCCTATGACGATCCCCGTTACGCGCGCATTTACGGCCGCACTGAGCGAGATGTGCTGCCACGCGAGCGCAGCTACCGCTCATCGCGTACCAAACGGACATATAGCTATTCCAGCTCTGGGACAAGCCGCTGCGATCGCCCCAACCACGACGCCCATGGCCACTCATCTAGCGGCAATTATTCGCGTACCTGCCTGAGCAAATATCAAATCCGGCGCAATCTTCGCGATCTGGGTTGGCGCGACTTTCGCCTGATCCGGGCGCGGCGCAATGTGGCCGTGATCAAGGCACGGCAGCTGGATGGTGATCTTTACAAAATCCGCGTTGATCGGTGCAGCGGCGAAGTTTTGCGTGCCCGCATCCTCAACAGTTATCGCGGCGACGATTATGCCTATAGCCGTTCACGCAGCTCACGTAGCTCACGTCGTTACACCAGCTATTGAGCACGAGCTACAATAGTGGCGCGGATTGAGAAAAAGTGAGCTCGCGAAATTTGGATCTCGCACTGACTTGAAACGAGCAAAATCGCCGTCGTCCAAACCAAACAGGCTGAAATCCTTAATTGAGATTTCAGCCTGTTTATTTATTGCATGCTGCATCGTGCCCATCACTGCCGGCCAATGTCGGCGGCACTGCTTCAGCGCCGGCGGCAGGGCCGCGATTCAACCTTGCAACGCCACTTGCGGCCAGAGCGCCAACAAGATTCGTGCCTGGCTTTTGAGCGCCTGTAATTGCCCCAGTCGGTGCCATATTCGGCAACCACCAAGCCTCGCCAAACCGCAATAGCCCGGCGTTTGGCTTTGGCCTTGGAGCGGTAAGACCAGCTCTCCCCATAATGGGTATGCTCGACAGCACAAATGTTGCCATGCTGAGCGCGCAGCACATGTAAAGCCTTTGCAAGACCTGTATCATTTGCAAGTGCAGGCGCGGACCCACTGGCCAAAATTACGCCAAGCGCGAAACACATCGCCAGCGGACGCGAAAAATCCATTGCAGACATAGCTACTTCCTCAAACAGTTCTACCAAGCCGATAAAAAATGACGCAAGTTGCACCACCCTAAGATGTCGTCCCGGCACTTGTTGCCGGGCCCCCAATACCCGCACGTACCGGTCAAAGTCGTACCCGTGATACCGGCAACAAGTGCCGGTATGACCAAATTTTGGGATTGAGTATTGAATGCACGATTTGTCATTTTATATGCGGATCGATGTTCGTTTAAATTACGGTCGTTATTGGTCTCGCCAGTACCGATCAGGCGTTTGCCGAGAAAGTCCGCATTCAATGCGTCGGCGATAGCTGCCGATCCCGATGCGAACCGGCGGGATAATGCCGACAAATTTATTGCGATGTGTTGATTTTTGACAAATATGGTTGATGACGCGACGCGGCCAGTGAAGCGCCGCGGGACCATCAGCTTGCTACCAGCGAGCTGAGACCGGTACTTTCTGTTTTTGCCGGGGAGAAATGCGCCTGCCGATTGCCCACACCCTTGCCATGCTGTTATGATTAACGCTTGGATTGTGACATCTTTGGTGCGAATTCTTGCGGCCTGTGGATTGGCGCGGCTACGGCCTTTCCGATAGCTGCTTTATTCGCTATTGGGCTGTGCTG
>JAJRRE010000251.1 GCA_024279745.1 Alphaproteobacteria bacterium | reverse complement strand
GCTTTAGTCGTAAAAAAGCCATAGGGACACAAGGCTGCATGGCCCAAATAGCTTAAAATCAGGCGGAATGGACGGCCTTGGCCAGACTTCTCACTAGATCTAGGACCGCAGACACGGTTTTTCCAGTAGCCTGGCCCTTTGTGCCCAAATTATCTTTGATGGCGTTAACCAGAGCTGAGCCGACGACCACGCCGTCAGCGCCTTTGGCGATGGCTTTGGCCTGAGCCGGAGTTGTAACACCAAAGCCGACCACCACCGGCAATTCCGTCTGCGCTTTGATTTTAGCGACCTGCGCATGAACCGCGCGCGGATTAGGCGCGGCCGCCCCGGTAATCCCGGTAATCGAGACATAGTAGATAAAGCCCGACGCATTGTTCAGCACAGCCGGCAGACGTTTGGCGTCCGTGGTTGGGGTTGCCAGGCGGATAAAGTTGAGACCGCGCTGCATGGCGGGGATACATAATTCGTCGTCGGCCTCAGACGGCGTATCGACAATGATAAAACCATCGACGCCGGCCTTTTTGGCGTCATCGAGAAAACGCTCGGGCCCATAGATATAGATCGGGTTGAAATAGCCCATTAGAATGACCGGCGTGTCATCGTCCTGTTTGCGCAAGGCGCGCACCAGATCGAAGGTTTTCTTCATGGTTTGCCCGGCGGCCAGCGCGCGCTGCGACGAGGCTTGCACCGCCGGACCGTCCGCCATCGGATCGGAAAACGGCATTCCCAGTTCAATAATGTCGGCGCCGGCTTTGGCTAGGCCAAGCACGATTTTGGTCGCTGCTTCCGGGGTCGGATCACCGGCGGTTATGAACGTCACGAAGGCTGAGCGCCCCTCGTCGCGCAAGGCGTTAAAGCGCGCATCAATGCGGCTGACGCCTTCGGGACGTTTGGTCCGGGCTACTTTTTTAGCGGGCTTTGATGATCTTGCCGCATTTGCTGGTGCCATTTTTGACTGTACCATGTTGTTTATATCTCCAGTCCCAGATGCCTGGCGACGGCAAACACGTCCTTGTCGCCGCGCCCACACATATTCATAACCAGCAGATTGTCCTTCGGTAATTTGGGCGCGAGCTTTTTAACGAAGGCCAGCGCGTGCGACGGCTCCAACGCGGGAATAATGCCTTCATATTTTGAGCACATCTGGAAGGCGGCCAGCGCCTCTTTGTCGGTCGCTGAGCCGTAAGTCACGCGGCCGGTGTCTTTCAGCCAGCTATGTTCGGGACCGACACCGGGATAATCGAGCCCGGCGGAAATGGAATGGCCTTCCAGGATCTGCCCTTCTTTATCTTGCAGCAAATAAGTGCGATTGCCGTGCAGGACGCCGGGCGAGCCGCCATTCATTGACGCGGCATGACCATTTTGCGTGCGCAAACCGTGGCCCGCCGCCTCAACGCCGTAGATCTTGACATCAGCGTCATCCAGGAACGGATGAAACAGGCCAATGGCATTGGAGCCGCCGCCAATGCAGGCCACCAGCGTATCGGGCAGACGACCTTCCGCTGCCATCATTTGACCGCGCAGTTCTTCGCCAATCACCGATTGAAAATCACGGACCATTCCAGGATAGGGGTGCGGGCCCGCCGCTGTGCCGATCAGGTAATAGGTAGTCTCGACATTGGTCACCCAGTCGCGCAGAGCCTCGTTCATGGCGTCTTTCAGTGTGCCGGCGCCGGCGGTACCCGGGTTGATTTTAGCGCCGAGCAGCTCCATGCGCACCACATTGGGCTTTTGCCGCTCGACATCCGTGGCGCCCATATAAATTTCGCACGGCAGATCAAAGCGCGCGCAAACCGTGGCGACGGCGACCCCGTGTTGCCCGGCGCCAGTCTCCGCAATGATGCGTTTCTTGCCCATGCGCCTGGCCAGCAGGATCTGCCCGAGGCAGTTATTAATTTTGTGCGAGCCGGTGTGGTTCAGCTCGTCGCGCTTGAAGTAAATCTTGGCGCCCTTGAAATGCTCGGTCAGCCGCTCAGCGAAATACAGCGGCGAGGGACGCCCGGCATAATGCTTGTTCATTTGCGCCAGCTCGGCGTGGAAGGTTTTGTCTTCGCGCACGTCCTGATAGGCGTCCTGCAATTCCAGGATTGCGGGCATCAAGGTTTCGGCAACATAGCGGCCGCCATAGATACCGAAATAGCCGTTTTCATCGGGACCATTGCGATAGCTGTTGGGCGCAGAGCCTGCCGGAGGCTTAGTTTTAGTCTTGGTTTTGCTGCTGGAGCGGGTCTTGGCTGCCATGGCTGGTTTCAAAGTCCTTGCTAGATCCTGATAGAGCATATTGCCGGGACGCTGCGGCGGTTTGATGAGACACGCCCCAAAGCCCGCGCAAGCGGGGTTCGTTCAAGGCGGATCGAAACGCTTTGCTAGCGGCGCGTCTGCCTCGCTGAAAGATCCGCTTGCGGTTTTTGCCGCATGAATGAATTTTGTGATCAGCGCGCTATCCTTAACGCCCGGTGCGCTTTCCACACCCGATGATACATCAACCGCACCGGCGCCCGTGGCCGCAATCGCCAGAGCAATATTGTCCGGGTTTAACCCGCCCGACAGCATGAAGGCAACCTGAGATTTCACTTCATTAAGCGCGCTCCAATCAAAAGCAACGCCGTTGCCACCCGGCAGGGTTCCAATCGTGGAGGTAGTGCCTGCCGCCCCGGCTTCTGTCTTGCGGGCTTGATCGGGCTCGACTTCGGCTTTGGCATCAAACAGTACTAGCGCGCCGGATGCAGCATAGTCTTTGGCAGCGCTGGCATCGGCGGCGGTCCTGACTTTGATCGCCTTCATTACCGGCGCCTGAAAATCTCGGCTAATCTGTGCGACGCGTTGCGGCGTCTCATTGCCGTGTAGCTGCAAGAGATCGGGCTTCACCGCGCTGATAACGGCGCGCAGCAGATCATCATCGGGATCAACGAACAGCGCCACGATTTTAGCTCGGCCTCTTGCAAGATCCGCCAGCTGGCGGGCCGTATCCAATTCGACATGGCGCGGACTGGGCGGATAGAACACCAGGCCAATATAATCGGCACCAGCGTCCAGCGCCGCGCGCAAAGTCGGCTCATTACTCAGGCCGCAAATTTTGATCTTGCGGGATGTCATTAGGTTGGTGTTCATGGCATTGGTATAGTTGGCGCGGCTCGCCATGTGAATAGGCATTGCGCTGGCATGGCAGCTGATATGGCAAATGACCCAATGTCCCTACGAGTGCGGGGAACGCAAGTCACGCGGCCCGGTTGAATTGCCGCCGTGCGGGTCATCCCTGCGAGTGCGGGGAACGCTTATCGGGATCGATTAAATCGTGAGAATGTCGCCTTCCCCAGGACGTTTTGAATAAGAAACCCCAAGTTTTTCGGCGCCAGTTTTATGATCGGCAAGAGCCGCATCCCAAACCCAGCTATCGCCCGTCTCTGGATCTATAATGCGTCTGGCCGCTTTGTGTTTTGACGATTTTATAACCGCTGCAATTTCTGCGTTTGATGGGTTTTTCACTGCTTTGAACATCAAAGGATAGTAGCACGATAAGTGGTTAAAGTACACCAAAACGGAGCAATGAAATGGAATTGAATATCTATCAAAGAGGCGCGCTAGCTCTTGCAACTGTCAGCGCCATCATGAGCGGCTATTTCGGCTGGAACCAGTCGAATGATCTTCTTTTGTAGATCTGCCTGACAATTGGCCGGGCATCCCTGCGAGTGCGGGGAACGC
>JAJRRE010000250.1 GCA_024279745.1 Alphaproteobacteria bacterium | reverse complement strand
TCGGGAACAAATCCAGCGCTTCATCACTTGTCATAACTTTGATATAGGCGATTTCGCCATCACCAAGCCCGGCCAGCTCACGTTCGCTCATGATCGGTGCCAGCACGCCCTGATCCTCTGCGCCAATATTGGTCTTATCCAGTTTATTCATGACGCTACTCCTTCTCGATAGTTGGATCGATTTGGACACACCACTTATAGCGCGCCCCGATAAGGGATTATGCAGTCATGCCAGGCGAGCACTATCCGTTCCATGCAAGGCACTCAAGACCTTGCGCGAAGAACCGGCAGCTCGATGTAAAGCAATTGCCAACATCGCTAAGGCTCGCTTACGCATTTATTCTGCTATGATTCTGTCTAAAATGATGTAGCTGGAACGTCTCACTTAATCTTTATTAACGTTTGAGCGCCGTGTATTTCTCCGGCAGTCAATCTATCAAGTGTTCAGGCGCGCCAGTTCCAGCTGGTTTCTATTTAGGGTTCGGCCTGTCCGATTTCTATTTTACGCACAAGTCGGGCAGGTTCAGGGCGCATCAGATCAATTGATAGTAAACCGTTGTTTAAGTCCGCCGAAACAACCTCAATGCCATCTGCCAAAACGAATGAGCGCTTGAACTGGCGCGCAGCGATGCCGCGATGTAAATAATCGCGCGTATCATCGTCTTCCTGGCGGCCAAAAATCGTCAGCTGTTTGTCTTCAACCGAAATCTCCAGTTCACCGCGCGAGAACCCGGCAACTGCCAGGGTAATGCGCAAAGCTTCACCGGTCCCTGCATCGGCGCCAATACGCTCAATATTATACGGGGGATAGCCTTCACCGGAGGTTTTACCAGCCCGGTCGACCAATCGCTCCAATTCTTCAAACCCTAACAGGAGCGGACTGGATAATACGGAAAATCTAGGCATTTACTGCTTAAGCCCTTATTAGTTAAAGCGACTTTCGTGAATGGGATCACGGTCCATATATGCTGCCCGATCTAGCTTAACGTTCTGATTGCAAGACTTTAGCGCAGCACAACTCAACGATTGATCATTCAGATGGCCGGTACTGGACCCAGGTCCGCGCCAGCCCCGCCGGCCTCTGTTGAGCACCGGTCTGTTGATCACGGTTTAAATATGGGGCGGCGGGGTGGCAAATTCAAGCAATCCGTGAAAACAGGTAAGTTATTGATTTTGCTCACACATCCTCATGACGCCACCCAAGCGGCCTGCACTAAAGACCAGCCATGCGCCTGCAATGCCCGAGCGTTTAGGCCCGATTTGCCCAGGCGTTTTGCAATCCACACAGCGTTACCCATTGATCTCGATGAATTTCTTTCCTCACAATGGACTATCGACAAGCGGCGGCGAAATTGCAAAATACAGGGCGCTTATCACAAGAAAATGTGTAGAATAATAATTGCCCGCAATGGTTGCGTTGCGCCTGAACTGTGATGGTGTTGCCAACTGCAATCATGGTCGACAGGTTGGCGCCACAATACTTAACCGGCTTGTTACGTCATTTTAAGTTGATGCCTGAACAGGCGTGGACTTGAATAAGGACGCAGACTGGCGCAAGGGACCTAGACAGGCGCAGAGACAGAAACTGGCGCGAGGGGCCGGAAGCATTGTGTCCTGGATGGCCACGGCTTCACAAAAGGAGAACAGCCAAGTGCAATTATCGCCATTATTGGGAGTTGGCCTGATGCTGATCGCCCTTGGCGTTGTTGTGCTGTGGCGCGACATTCGTCGGCAAAGGCGGGTGGATAATATCGAAAATGGCCCAGGCCACAACACGGCAACAGATCACCTGCCGATCGCAGACGTAGAAATCTCACATCCGCCCGCACCAGCTGCGAACGAAAAATTTGCCCATAGTGTTTTGCCCGGCTTTGACCCCGGCTCCCCCCTATACGAGTTGCGCGAGACCATTGAGCGCGTCAGCAATGAGTTTGAGAACGATCAGCAAACCGGCAATGGTAATAAATCAAAACAAATCGAGCGCGACTGGAAAGCGCTTGAAGATCGCATCGAAAAGTCGGTTCGCTCTGTCAACGCTGTCTTAGTCAATGTGGAAATTGCTATCGGCCCGACCGGTCAACCGGGCTGGAGTTTTTCCAATCGTGGCTATGGCTCGTTTCGCCGTGTCATGCTGGTCGATCAAAGCGTCGCCTGGTTGCGATTGGAAATCAGCGCTAATGGCCGTTTCATTTGTGCGCTGCGCTCGCATGGTGATGAAAAATCCGCGCTTAATGCCAATGAAACCATCTCGGCCCAAATCCTGACCAGCGATAAAATATCGGCGCTGATCGCAACGTCCATGCAGCCCATCACCAAATATGCCGCCCATAACAGCTCGCGTATGATTTCCGATCAAGATGCCGACCAGACAATTTGGCAAGAAAGCGAAGAACTGGTTAGCATTGCCTTGAAACGCGCTGGTGATGCCTTGGTGGAAAGTGGCGCGGTTCTTGAAATCGGCGATGCCCCCGAATGGAACGAAATGACCAAGCGACATCGCCTGATTGTTCGAATTTCGCTGGCACGCGAACATATCGCGCAAATGTATATCGAACGGCCGACAGCACGCCAGATCGAATGCCTGGTGGTTCCGGCGACGCCTATTGCCGGCAAACAATCGCAGCGACAGCGGGCGGATCTGGCAAAACTCAATTCGACGGATTTTGCCGAATTGATTGTGAATTGCCTCTGGCCGGCAATTGAAACCGCCTGGAACGCTCAGCAGCGAGCCTTACGCGCAAATGCTTGAGTTGACCGAGCCGCGCTCCCGGAGGCCGGCCCCCGCCCCCCCAGCAATCAGCAATCAGCAATCAGCAATCAGCAATCAGCAATCAGCAATCAGCAATCAGCAATCAGCAATCAGCAATCAGCAATCAGCAATCAGCAAAAACATTGTTCGCATCTAAGACCAAATCTTGCAGCTAAACCTTGCAGCCAAACCCTATTGCGCGGCAAATGGCACCAGTTTGCCGGTATACAATACCGGCCCTGTCGGCTGGCCAGTCGGTGAGCCGCCCGCAGGCTCCAGGCTCACCGCCAAAACCGTATTGCGCAAGACCGCTTCATTGCGCTGTTTCAGCAGCCGCGCCGAGACCGCTGCACTGCCAGTGATGAGCCCGAGCGATTGCGGCTTGGCGCGTCCAGCGCCGACGGCCCACAGCTCATAGGCCTTACCACCTGCCGGCCCCGGCCCCATGCGCAGCATGTCGATACGCCCGGTCTTGATGTCGACCGAGGCGACAAAATGCGCGGTCTTGTCGGCGGACTGCAAAATCGCAACAAAGCTACTCTGGCCCTGCCCCGCCGGGTTGATCGGTAAATTGTTCACGCCAACATAAAGAGCCAGACTGGCGGCGATAGCAGCGGCGGCGAGGGCGCCGCGTCGCCAGCGGGTCACGCGGCGCTGCAAGGTTATGATCTGGGCCGTCTGGCGCTTCTCATAAGGCGCGCCGTTCGTGGCAATATGCTTGCTCGCAGCAAGATCTGTGCCGCCTGTGCGCGCTTCAATCTTTTGCCAAACCTGATCGAAATTGCCTTGCGGCACTGGCACCGGCGGTACTGCGTCAAGCAACGGCTCCAGCCGTGTCTGCCAGGCACCGATAGCGGCGGCAAGCGCCTGGTCTGTTCTCATACGCGCTTCGACAGCCGCGCGCTCATCAGGCTCAAGCACGCCCAAAACATAGTCTGCGGCCAAATCATCCGGCCTGTTATTCATGTCATGCTCGGCCATCAAGACATCCTTTAAGGTTCTCCAAAGCTCGTCTTAAAATTGTTTTCACTGTCGAAACGGGCCGCGAAAACTTGACACCGATCTCATCACGGCTAAAGCCATAAAGATAGGCCAGCAACACCATCTGGCGACGGTCTGGCGGTAATTTCTCCAAGCAGTCCGTCAAACTTGCCAACCGGTCGCTACGCTCGGCCTCATCGAGAGGTGTTGCCAGCAAGGATGCGATCTCCTCATCAACCGGCACGGCATTTTGTGACAGCCTTTCACTGCTGGAGCGTTTTTTGTCGATCGCCTTATTGCGCGCAATGGTCGCCATCCAGGAAATCGGCGAGGCTATCGCGCTGTTATAGTCCCCCGCCCGTTGCCAGATCACCACATAACAATCTTGCAGCACATCTTCCGCCACATCCTGCCTGTTTAAAATACGTTTGATCACGCCAAAAAGTTTCGCACTGGTGCGCGTGTAAAGCTCAGCAAACGCCTGGCGGTCTTCAAGTGCCGTGCGCGCAAGCAACTCTACCAGACTTTCAGACCCGGAGGGTTTTGTCATTCTACTATCACCTGAACAGGGATCTGGCTTCTATCGCTCATAAGCTAACCCGCTGTCAGCGCGCGAAAATTAAATAGCACGCAGCGGCCTCCGTTTTCTACACCAATGCCTTGCAGCAACCGGATCGGCTGCCCAACACCTATTGTGGAAAGCGGCAAGGTGTCAAGGTTGCAAGAGTTTCATCCTAAAGGGACGCCATAACGCCGCGCGGC
>JAJRRE010000249.1 GCA_024279745.1 Alphaproteobacteria bacterium | reverse complement strand
GTTGTTTCGGTGGAGCGGCGTTACACGCATCCGCTTTACAAAAAAGTGGTTCGTCGCTCGAAGAAATATCAAGCCCATGACGAGGCCAATAGCTGCAAAGTGGGTGACAAGGTTTCGATCATTGAAGGGCGTCCCATCTCCAAGAATAAAAGATGGTACGTGATGAAAGATCAAGAACAGGCTTAAGGGCCAGCGTTTGTTGACCTGATTTAAGTTTATATAGAACAGATTTCATGTCGAAGCGCGGCAGACCTTAAGGCCGCTTCGATGTGATGAACGAATGAACAAGCTAATTTAATCTGTCTGAGTAGCCGGGCTGCGCAGACGGATTAGAAGCGAAGAAGGACTGGTCGAATGATCCAGATGGAGAGCAATCTCGATGTCGCCGATAATTCAGGCGCACGCCGGGTACAATGCATCAAGGTGCTGGGCGGTTCCCACCGCAAATATGCATCCATTGGCGACACCATTGTGGTGTCGATCAAGGAAGCAATACCGCGTGGGCGCGTGAAAAAGGGCCAAGTGATGAAGGCGGTGATCGTGCGCACTGCATTTGGTGTGCGGCGCCCAGATGGTAGTCTTATCCGCTTTGACCGCAATGCGGCAGTGTTGATCAACAATCAAAGCGAGCCTGTTGGGACGCGTATTTTCGGACCGGTGACCCGTGAGCTGCGCTCGCGCAACCATATGAAAATCGTATCTCTGGCGCCGGAGGTTCTATAGCAATGGCCAGCTTGAAATTGAAAAAAGGCGACCGTGTCATTGTGCGCACCGGACGCGACAAGGGCAAAGGCGGGGAAATCCTGCGCATGTTGCCGAAGGAAGAACGCGCCGTAGTGCGCGGTATTAATATTGTGCGCCGTCATACCAAGCAAAGCGCGAACCAGGAGGGCGGTATTATTTCGAAAGAAGCCGCCATCCATATTTCCAATTTGAGCATTGAAGATCCTGAAGATGGCAAGCCGACACGGGTAGGCTTCAGGTTCGAGGACGACGGCAAAAAAGTTCGCTTTGCCAAGCGGTCCGGCAAAACCATCCCGGAGAAAAACTGATGGCTGAACAGGCAAATGGCGCTTATCAGGCGCGCTTCAAAAAAGATTATCAGGATAAGGTCCGCCCGATCCTGCTTGAGAAGTTTAAGTATAAAAACGAAATGCAAATCCCCAAGATCACAAAAGTGGTTTTGAATATGGGGATTGGCGAAGCGGTTGCCGATAAGAAAAAGCTGGATTCGGCAATTGGCGATCTGGCTTTGATTGCCGGGCAAAAGCCGGTGGCGACAAAGGCCCGCAAATCGCTGGCGACGTATAAACTGCGTGAAGGCATGCCAATTGGCGCCAAGGTGACATTGCGCGGCAACCGGATGTATGAATTTCTTGATCGGCTGGTGACAATCGCCCTGCCGCGCGTGAAAGACTTTCGCGGGCTTAACCCGAAGAGCTTTGACGGGCGCGGAAACTTTGCCATGGGATTGAAGGAGCACATTGTGTTCCCTGAAATCGATTATGACAAGGTTGATCAGATCTGGGGCATGGACATCATTGTGTGTACCGATGCCAAAACCAATGATGAAGCGCGCGAATTGCTTCGCGCCATCAATTTCCCGTTCCCCGATCCGGACGCGAAAAAGAAATAATCTGAACCCAACCTGCCCAATGGTCTTGGAGGACTTGGAATGGCGAAAAAAGCCATGATAGATAAGAATAAAAAGCGCGCCAAGCTGGCTGCGCATTATGCCGAAAAGCGCAAAAAGCTGAAAGCGATTGCCAACGATCAAAGCAATCCGATTGAAGCCCGCTTTGCAGCACGGCTGAAGCTGGCTGAATTGCCACGTAACTCGGCGCAATGCCGTGTTCGCAATCGTTGCGAGCTGACGGGGCGTCCGCGCGGCTATTATCGCAAATTGAAACTATGTCGTAACCAGCTTCGGGAATTGGCCTCCAAAGGTCTCATCCCCGGTATGGTCAAGTCGAGCTGGTAAGGAGCATTTTACATGACGATGTCTGATCCGTTGGGTGATATGTTGACGCGCATTCGCAATGCGCAGATGCGTCGCCGCCCGTCTTTATCGACCCCCGCCTCGACTTTGCGCGCCAATGTTCTGGATGTGCTGGTGGATGAAGGGTTTATCCGTGGCTATGCCAAGATCGACCAAAAGGGCGCCGTACCTGAGTTGGAAATCGAACTCAAATATTTTAATGGCCAGCCGGCAATCAAGGAGATCAAACGGATTTCCAAGCCGGGGCGGCGGGTTTATTCTTCGGTGAAGGATATCCCAAGCGTCGCCAATGGTCTGGGCGTAGCGATTTTGACGACGCCGAAGGGTGTGATGTCGGATGCTAAAGCGCGCGAAGAAAATGTTGGCGGCGAAGTGCTATGCAGCGTTTTCTAAAACAGATCGCAAGTTAGCCAGCTGGCATGGCGCAAGTCTTAACGTTTGCGTCGGTGCCAACAGGCAAATAAAGCGTTCCAAATTGCAGCGCACCGAATTTAGGTCTTGAGCGGTTGGTCTCAAGATGAACATTGACGAAAAAGGTTGAGCAATGTCTCGCATTGGAAAAAAACCGGTCACGGTGCCCACGG
>JAJRRE010000248.1 GCA_024279745.1 Alphaproteobacteria bacterium | reverse complement strand
TTCTTGTGCCTGCCCTGCTTCCAATGTGCGGTCGGAACGGGCGATGGCATCGGCAACGCCGCCCGATAAAAACCGCCTGATCTCACGGCCTTGAGTTTGCTCACGCACCGCCGTAATCAAGATTTCCCGCGCCCGTTTTACAGCAATTGCCAAAACAATCGCGACCAACAGCAATGTCATTATTTTTTCGAATTCGGCGCCCAGCAAAACTCTTGACCCGTTGACGTAATCAACGAAATTGCGCGTTATGATACCGTCTTTTTCATGACTGAGAACGGCCAGAAGTAGCAAAAACCAACCGCCGGCAGCGACAAAGCCCGAAGCCAGCACAAGCCGGAAATCAAACCGCAACGCGCGCAAGGAAATAAAGACAAAGAAATAAATAAATGTCGGCACTTTTAATGAAAAGGCAGCCGATTGGCCATATTGCGAATGAAACACCCAAATCAAACCGAGTAAAAGTGCCGTATCAACCAAAATCGAACTGACCACCAACCAGCGCGGCAACAGGCGTTTATGCGCTATCACCAGCCTGGCAATGGTGAAAACGCCGTAACCCAACAGTGCTATCGGCACCGGCTCCAGCAGCATTGTCATTGGCGCATCGCTTGGACGCGGCGTTAGCGTGTAGAGCACGGAAAATACGCCGACTACACTCAACTGGACCCAGCCAATTAACCGCTCGCTTTGAGCTTCCTGCATCGCGATCAGTTCAACCACCCGCTGGGGAAGATGCTTGGCGTTACGCTTTAGAATATTCTGCAAAAACCAGGCCTTGCCCTGTTCGCGTGTCATTGTCCCGCATACCCCTCGCGAATCTTTAAAATGGTCCCCCCTTATACGCCAAATCGTGCTGGAAAAACGGCGCTCATCGGCCTGTCACGCGTGAGTTAGGAAACGTGATCGGCAGATGGGGCGCCAGCAGCGTGAATACAAGGTCCCAGCATCACAACAAGTGTCGCAGCCGCAAATCCCCGCGCATCTCCTGCGACGCGCCTCTGGCTTGTCAACCAGGGCCAGGAAGGCGGTTGAGACCGTGCTGGTTTTCGATTAGGTTGCCGCCATGTCTACATCAAAATCGTCTTCAAAAAAATTAATTCCACTTCAGCCGATCCATATTATTGGTGGCGGATTGGCTGGGTCTGAAGCCGCCTGGCAAATTGCCGAGGCTAACCTGCCCGTTAGCCTGCACGAAATGCGCCCTGGCAGCAAAACAGACGCCCATCACACGGACGGTTTGGCGGAACTGGTTTGTTCCAATTCGTTTCGTTCCGATGATTGGGAAAACAACGCAGTTGGGCTTTTGCATGAGGAAATGCGCCGCGCCAAATCGCTGATCATGGCGGCAGCGGACGCTCATAAATTGCCTGCCGGTGGTGCATTGGCGGTCGACAGGATTGGCTTTAGTAACTTTGTCACGGATAAGCTCGCCGCCCATCCCCTGATCACGATAGAGCGCGGTGAAATTAGCGCCCTGCCGCCGCCCGACTGGGGGACCACGATCATCGCCACCGGACCGCTGACCTCGCCTGCCCTGTCCGAAGCTATATTGAATCTGACGGGCGAAGGCGCGTTGGCGTTCTTCGATGCGATTGCGCCGATCATTCATTATGACAGCATAGATTTGGATATTGCCTGGAAACAATCGCGATATGATAAAGTCGGGCCGGGCGGCACCGGCGCCGATTATCTCAACTGTCCGATGACCAAAGAACAATATGAAATCTTTATTGACGCGCTGCTTGCGGGGGATCAAACCCAGTTTAAACAGTGGGAGGAAAATACTCCCTATTTCGATGGCTGTCTGCCGATCGAGGTCATGGCGGCCCGCGGGCGCGAGACCTTGCGCTTTGGGCCGATGAAACCCGTCGGCCTGACTAACCCGCGCAGTACGGAGCGCCCCTGGGCTGTTGTGCAACTGCGCCAGGACAACGCGCTCGGCACGTTGTGGAATATGGTCGGCTTTCAAACAAAGCTCAAATATGGCGCCCAAAAACAAGTGTTGCAAATGATACCGGGACTGGAGAACGCTGTATTTGCACGGCTGGGCGGATTGCACCGCAATACCTTCCTCAACAGTCCTAAATTACTTGATGCGCGCCTTGCTTTAAAAACCGAACCGCGGTTGCGTTTTGCCGGACAAATAACCGGTGTTGAGGGCTATGTGGAATCGGCGGCAATCGGTCTGCTGGCAGGGCGTTTTGCCGTTGCTGAGCAGCACGGGCACGAGCCGTCACCACCACCTGCTACAACCGCCCTGGGAGCCTTGCTCAACCACATTACCGGCGGCCATCTCAGTGACACGTCACAAGGGACAGTGCGCTCATTTCAACCGATGAACATAAATTATGGCCTATTGCCGCCGATGAGCGCGCCGCGAGTGGACGGCGAGGGTAACCGATTGAAGGGCAAGGCACGCGGGTTTGCCAAAAAACGGCTGATGTCTGCGCGCGCTCTTGCCGATTTAAGTCCATGGTTGGAAAAGGATGCATCGGCTTCCAAACGGCCATAGGCAGCTAGAGCCTGATCGTTTCAAGTGGAAAAGGTCATGTCGGAGGCGTGCAGGTGCACGGGGAGTTTCCAATTGGAACGTGAAGCAGACTCTAAAACCAGAACTCAAGAGCATGCCACTGCTGTGATAGTGATTCCAGCAATGTCGATCATGCTCTAGAACAAACGGCCCAAATCCTAACCGCCCGAAGCTATTTTTTATACAGCAATAGCCAGCACGAAATCTGCTTGAAAGCATAACGACCATTGCGCGCCCGTTGACCTTGCAACGACGTCAAGACAAGGCGTACTTTCAAGTCACCGCGCGCGGCCTTGACGATGCGCGGCGATGTCAAGGCTGGAACGAGGGCTTG
>JAJRRE010000247.1 GCA_024279745.1 Alphaproteobacteria bacterium | reverse complement strand
TCCCAACTAAAAACATCGCACGAACCTACCGGCAGCGCGGCTCAGGGTCAATGCCTAACCGGCTGGTCAAGCCGCTGTTTTAGCGAAGATAATCGAGATTTAACAGTTATTGGCCGACCGTTACCAATTGGCTGCACATCATGGAGCTGGTTGGTAGGACTTTGAGGCCATTAGCGCGGGCGAAAATTGTCAGCTGATACGCCCATGAGGTGCTGGAACCTGGCCTGTGCCGGATCACAAGCGCCAATCTACTCAGCCTTGCAATCAACGAGGCGGCCTCCCAGCCTACTGCCACTTGCAAGCTGCGTCATGCAAATTAATGGCGCGTAATTTACCAGCGCACCAAAGCCGCGCCCCAGGTGAAACCGCCGCCCATTGCCTCCATCAAGATCAGATCACCTTCTTTTATCCGATGATCCTCAAACGCCTGATTGAGCGCAAGCGGAATAGACGCTGCGGACGTGTTGCCGTGCCGATCCAGGGTTACGACAATTTTATTCGGGTCAACGCCCAACTTGCGCGCCACGCCATCAAGAATGCGCTTATTAGCCTGATGGGGAACGAACAGCGAGATCTCATTGGCCGCAAAACCGGTCTCAAGCAGGGTTTCTTCAATCACGCCGGAAATCTTCTGCACGGCATGACGAAAGACTTCGCGCCCGTTCATGCGCAAATGACCAACGGTTTTGGTCGAGCCCGGTCCGCCGTCGACATAAAGCATATCGTAAAACCGCCCGTCCGAGCGCAGCCGTGTCGAAAGTATCCCGCGTGGATTGGCCTCGCCTTTTTGCGGCTGGGCTTCTAGTACAACCGCGCCGGCGCCGTCGCCGAACAAAACGCAGGTTCCGCGGTCTTCCCAATCCAATATTCGTGAGAACGTCTCGGCACCAATTACCACCGCACGTTTTGACTGGCCGGTTTTGAGAAAATTATCCGCAATGGTCAGCGCGTAAACAAAGCCGGAGCAGACAGCCTGCACATCAAATGCGGCGCCTTTGGTAACGCCCAGCTCCGCCTGGATCTTAACCGCCGTGGCGGGAAATGTGCGATCGGGGGTCGACGTCGCGCAGACCACAAGATCGATATCAACCGGATCAATCCCCGCGCGCACCAACGCCTGATGGGCCGCCGCCGTACCCAGATCAGAAGTCAATTCGTCATCTGCCGCGATGTGGCGCTGCTTGATGCCGGTACGCTCAGTAATCCACTGGTCAGTTGTATCGACGATCTTTGAAATATCGTCATTGGTCATGATGCGCTTGGGCAGATGAGCGCCAACACTGCGGATAATCGATCGTATCGTTCCCATGAACCTACATTTCCTTATGCTGACGCAGCGCTCACCAGCTTAATTGTGCGAGCAAAAAACGCTCCTTCGCCAAACATTTATCTGATCTATTGCACCGGGTCCGACCGCGTCAAACCATATCTAGTGGCGCAACAAAATGAACACTATCAGTTAGCTGGGCATTACCCTGCGGGCTTGCCATTTTAATTCTTTCAATCGTCTTCAAGCTTATCCAATTTGCCATGCAGCGCATCAAGGTCTGATTTCTGGCGCACGAGCAAATTGGATTCCGACATTTCATAACCAAGGTCGATAGCCGCGGAAAATCCTTTGACATCGGCGCCGCCATGGCTCTTGACGGCGATCCCATTGACTCCCAAGAATGTACCCCCGTTTACGCGTGCCGGGTCCATTTGCAGTTTTAACGCCCGGAGCGCCCCTTGCGCAATGAAAGCACCCAGCCGCGACACCCACGAACGGGTTAGCGCCGCACGGATATAGCTGCCAACTTGTTTGGCGGTACCCTCGGCGGTCTTCAGCGCAATATTACCCGCAAACCCTTCCACCACCACCACATCGACAACACCCTGGCCGATCTGATCGCCCTCAATGAAGCCGCGATAGTCGATCGGCAAATCCGACCCTTTCAGCCATGCATGGGCCTGCTTGACCTCATCGACGCCCTTGATTTCTTCAACGCCGATATTGAGCAAACCAACCGAAGGCGTCTCGACATGAAACACCGCCCGCGCCATGGCCGCCCCCATCAGGGCAAAATCTGCCAGACGCCGGGCGCTGGCGCCAACATTGGCCCCCACATCAAGCACAATACATTCAGAATGGATGGTTGGCCATAACGCCGCCAGCACCGGGCGGTCAATTCCTGAGACGGTTTTCAAGCACAGCTTGGTCATTGCCATCAGCGCGCCGGTATTACCCGCCGACACCGCCACATGCGCTTCGCCGTCCTTAACCGCTTTCAAAGCCAGCCACATGGAACTTGTCTTGCGCCCGCGCCGCACCGCCTCGCTGGGTTTTTCATTCATGGTGATGGCGATGTCCGTATGAACAATGCGTGATTTTTTCGCCAAGGACTTATGGCCGGCAAGTAATGGCGCGATCAACGCTTCATCGCCGAAGAAAATGAAACTTAAACTTGGATGTCGGATCAATGACGCAGCAGCAGCGGGCACGATGGTTCGTGGCCCGGTATCTCCCCCCATGGCATCAAGCGCAATCACACGCGGCGCTGGCATATATTCACATCCCGCAAATTATCTGTCCCCAGAGCGCCTTAGCCAATGCCGGCCGGCATTGTGGCAGTTTCAATACTTTGCACCTGCACGCGCTCTATTCCCCTCCCGATCTGGACAAAAGCGATTAATTGCTCAAGCCACCCGGATCAGCGGCCCGAACATACCTTGTTCGGCGCAACAAACAAGCCGCTACACCTTCAAACTTGGGTACAGCGGTGAAATAAACGATGGTCAAGCACGCGTTGGGGCCGCTTAGCCCTCGCCAGATGGTTCTATCGGTGAATTTGAGAAGGTTGTATCTGGATAAGATAAAGGCGGCTTTATGAAAGATCTCCTTGCCGTCCAATCAGCGCTGCAGGACCCTGGCTGGATTTCCAATCACCGTTACCCCCGCCGCCACATCTTTTGTAACAATCGCGCCCATACCGACAACCGCGCCATCGCCGATGGTCACGCCTTGCCTGAGTACAGCGCTGGTGCCGATATAGGCGCCGTCGCCGATTGTGACATTGCCATTGCAGCACACGCGCGGGGCAAAGGTCACATAGTCTCCGATTGAGCAATCATGAGCGACATATGAGTAGATATTG
>JAJRRE010000246.1 GCA_024279745.1 Alphaproteobacteria bacterium | reverse complement strand
GAAAGCACGCCTACCGAAACGGCCAGAATGTGGGTTTGTCTTTGTGGCTAAGCCATTTTCGCTTTGCGCCAAGATGAAAACCTGCCCCAAACCAAACATTGATGAATTTGGACCGTACCGGCCTCGCGGTCGGTGAAAAAACAAACCCGAGTGCCGTCCGGCCCTGCGGCGCGCGCAATAAACTTTGAGGAGCGCATGACCCATGATTTCACGTAGAGACTTCCTGCAGATGTCTGCCGTATCTGCCGCCGCAGCTGCGGGATTGACCGGTGGCTTAACCCGCGTTGCCGCCCAGCAAAAAATCACGCAGGATCAATTGCTGAAATTCGATAGCAAAGGCCAGATCACGCTGTTGCATCTCACCGACGTGCATGGTCAGCTCAAGCCGGTCTATTTCCGGCCACCCTCGGAAAACTTTGGTGTTGGCGCCTTTGAAGGCATTCCGCCGCATCTGGTGGGAGAGACGTTCCTCAAGCATTTCGGCCTCAACAAAGGCAGTCCTTATTCCTACGCCCATACCATGGTTGACTATATCAATATGGCGCGCACCTATGGCCGATTGGGCGGTCTTGATCGCACCGCCACTCTGGTCAAAGCCATTCGCGCCGATCGCGGCGATAATAAAGTGTTGATGCTCGATGGCGGCGATACCTGGCAAGGCTCCTACACCTCACTGAAGACCAACGGCCAGGACATGGTCGATTGCATGAAATTGCTTAAACCCGATGCCATGGTCGGGCACTGGGAATTTACATTCGGCGAAAAGCGCGTTTTGGAAATCATCGAGAATATGGGCTATGCCTTTCTGGCCAGCAATATTGTCGACAATGACTTCGAAGAACCCGTATTTGACGCCATGAAGATGTTCGACAAAGGCGGCGTCAAGGTTGCCGTGATCGGTCAGGCCATGCCCTATACACCGATTGCCAATCCGCGCTGGATGTTCCCCAAATGGTCGTTCGGCATTCGGCCGGAGAAGATTCAGGAGAACGTAGACAAGGCGCGCGCCGCTGGTGCTGCCGTTGTTGTGCTGCTGTCCCATAACGGCTTCGACGTCGACCAGAAAGTGGCGCGTACCGTGAAAGGGCTCGATGTAATTTTGTCGGCCCATACCCATGATGCCATTCCGCGCGCCATCACCATTGGCAAGACCATTTTGCTGTCGTCAGGCTCGCACGGCAAATATCTCGGCCGTATTGATTTGAAGGTCGAAGGCGGCAAGGTTGTTGATTTCAGCTCCAATTTGATCCCGGTGTTTGCCGATGTGATTGAGCCGGATAAGGAAATGGCCGCCAAAATCGACGAAGTGCGCGCGCCGTATGAGGCTGAATGTCAGCGCGTGATTGGGCGCACGCACGGGATGCTGTATCGGCGCGGTAACTTTAATGGCACCTGGGACGATCTCATCTGCAAGGGGTTGCTGGTTGAGCGCGATGCGGAAATTTCCTTGTCGCCCGGCTTCCGCTGGGGCACGACGTTATTGCCTGGGCAGGATATTACGGTTGACGATCTTTACACCCAGACGTCGATGAATTATCCGGCCGTTTACCGACTTGAATTTACCGGTAAACAGATCAAAGAAATCCTCGAAGACGTGTGCGATAATCTATTCAACAAAGATCCATTCCTGCAGCAGGGCGGCGATATGGTTCGGGTTGGCGGTATGGGGTATACTTGCTCGCCGAAGGAAAACATCGGCAAGCGGATCTCTAACATGACACTGCTCAAGACCGGCAAGCCGATTGACCCGAGCCGCAAATATGTCGTGGCTGGTTGGGCTTCGGTTAATGAAGGTACCAAAGGGCCGGCGATCTACGATCTGATGGAGAAATATATCATTGATCAAGGCGTCATTGATTTGCCGAAAAACGAATCGGTCAAAGTGATCGGCATGTAAGATGATCGTGCCCATGCCTTAATCTGGCGATGCCGGGCTGTCAGACTTAGCGGGGAGCGGCTTATCGATGGCCGCTGCCCGTTCTTGCTATCTATGATCGCAGCAGTATAAAGACTACGCCGGAGCAGGGACTTTGCCAGCCTAAAACATCGCGACTGAGCGGTTAAATAAGTTCCGATGTTTCTACGCTGATTGGTCTTACCGGGGTTATGGTGACGCGAGCGTGATTTCGGTTTTTTGGCCGAACACGGTAACAAATTATAAAGCGCCATTCTCAAATTGAGATGTGCTTTTCCATATTGGTATGTTTTTAGCGGCCGGCGGGCCCAGGAGACTTGAATGATAGGTGACCTTCAGATCTATTTCTTTGTGGCTGTTGCTGGTCTTGTCAGTTTTCTGAGCCCTTGCGTTTTGCCGCTGGTCCCGCCTTATCTGAGCTATCTGGGCGGCTCCACGATTGATCAGCTTTCGGACGAAGGCGGCGTCGATAACGCCGTCTGGCGCCGTGTCGTGCTGGCCTCGCTGTGCTTCGTGCTGGGTTTCACAACGGTATTCGTCGGTCTGGGCGCCAGTGCATCGGTCTTTGGCCAGTTCATCCAGACTTATAAAACCGAGTTGTCGATGGCCGCCGGGGTGGTGATCATTATATTTGGCTTGCATTTTCTCGGCTTGTTCAAGATCTCGCTTTTGTACCGCGAAGCCCGGTTTCAAACCAATACGCAAGGCGCCAGCTATCTGGGGTCCTACGTCATTGGCCTGGCTTTTGCCTTTGGCTGGACACCGTGCATCGGCCCGATTTTGGCAACAGTGCTGGCGGTTGCCGCCAATGAGGCCAGTTTGTTTGCCGGCGTGAAATTGCTGCTTGTTTATTCGCTCGGGCTGGGCATACCGTTTGTCATGGCCGCCGTGGCGATCCGGCCGTTCTTGTCGTTCATGCACCGGTTTAAGCGCCATATGGGTATGATGGAAAAAATCATGGGGCTCTTGCTCATCATTACCGGTATTATGTTCCTGACCGGCTCGATGAACTTCATGGGGCAATGGCTGCTCGAAAACGTGCCGTTCTTGTCGTCAATTGAGGAATATTTCGTGCCTGAAAGTCTGCAGACCGATATCATGCAGCGCAATATGGGGAACTAAGCAGCGGTGTGGCTCGTTCAGTGATCTCCTAGCCCCCATTTGGCTGAGTGCCGCCGGCTAATAAATACCACCGGCTAATATCGATGAGGGCGCCATGCCATCACAATCGGCTATGCCGGCACATTCCAAACCACCCGGCGGTGATATGGCGGACCAAACAACCCTGCCGGTTGTTCTCACGGTCGCAGGGTCAGACAGCTCAGGCGGCGCCGGCATTCAGGCGGATTTGAAAACCTTCACCGCTCTGGGCGTTTACGGCGCCAGTGTTATCACCGCGCTGACGGCACAGAACACCCGCGCAGTAACCGCAGTTCGCTTGATTGAGCCGGAGTTTGTTGTCGAGCAATTTACAGCCGTTGCAACGGATCTTAAGATCAGCGCCATTAAAACCGGGATGCTCGGCAGTACGGCTATCGTGGCCGCGCTGATTGACTGCTTGAAGACGTTGCAAGACGCTGGCTCAGATACCAGCGGCGGGACTGAACGCGCGCCAGTTCCCATTATTGTCGATCCGGTTATGGTTGCCACCAGTGGAGATCGCTTGCTGGACGCGCAGGCGGCGGCGTTGATCATATCCGATTTATTGCCGCTTGCTGATCTCATCACACCCAATCTTCCCGAAGCAGCCGAATTGCTGGGGCAGGGCCGAGCCAGCTCACGCAAGGACATGCAGCGGCAGGTTCGCGCTCTATACGATCTTGGTGCCGGTGTTGGTGCTGTATTGCTCAAGGGCGGCCATGCAACCGGCCACCAGGCACTGGATTTATTCTATGACGGCGACGCTATAATAGAGTTTTCGCTGCCGTGGGTTGCGACGCCAAACACCCACGGCACAGGTTGCACCCTGTCGTCGGCCATTGCCGCGTTTTTAGCCCAGGGGTTTGATATGCAAAGTGCAATTGCTAACGCCAAGAAATATGTTTGGGACGCCTTGAGCGCTGGGCGGTATCAGCAAATTGGTCAGGGCAATGGGCCGGTGAATCATTTATGCTGGCAAAATATCAAATCGTAAATGCGCTACTGAAACCTGACTTGAACAGATGTATGCCGGCTTTGCGCCAGATGGTTAGACAATGTTTGTTAGGTATTCGGTGACAGCGCGTATGGCGCGGTGATGGCTTGCGCCGACGTGCATGCTTTGCAACACTTTGTTGCCAGTTTGATGGAAATTGCATATTTATTTGCCGATCAAGCGGCAATTGGTCATGATGCTTGCGAATGTGTATGCGTCTGGGGATTAGGCGGGCCACAAATCAAGGGTACAAAAATATGGGTGCAATAAAACACATGTTACAGCTGGCGCTTGTTCTAGCGCTGGTCAATATGATTGGTGCGCTTAGCGCTCTGGCCGGCTCTTTTAACAATCTTCCGGGGCGATGGTCGGGCTGGGGAACGGTGCTGTTTGATGGCGGAGAAACCGAAAAGATCAAATGTATCGCCACATATTTTTTGAAAGATAGCGGTCGTGAGCTTACGCAAAATCTGCGCTGCACGACCAGTGCAAGCTATAAGATCAGTGCTCAGAGTAAGCTGATCGTCGATGGCAGCAAATTGAACGGCACGTGGTATGAAAAAAAGAATAACAATGAAGGGACTGTGACCGGCCGGATGACGCGAACGGGATTTAAACTTTCAGTTGTTGGGCTGACGTTCACGGCGAAAATGAGTGTCTCCACCACAGGGTGCAATCAGACCGTGAAAATCTCTCCAAAGGGGTTGGGGGTTAGGAGAATCAAGATCAATTTGGGCAAATGCTAGAGTATGTTCCGTGCTGTGGTGGTATGAACGCAACGCAACGTCGATAAAAATATATTAGCTATTGCGTATTTCACCATTATTTGAGAAAACTGTTTCAGCGACGAATGCTTATAGGGCAAATCAGTGGGGGCTGATATTCGGCGCTTCGAGGCATACGCCAAAACCTTATCGGGGGACGAGGTGTCGGCGTAACTCGATAGACCGCTTCATTTGGTTGCATGTTTTGCATGCAAATTTCAAATGCTCCGCGGGACCAATAAAAATGCCGGTTCGATTTTGTCGAGCCGGTATTTTTTTGCGTTGGAGCCAGCGCCGTCGCGTGCGCCTGTTGTTCAAATGAGTGCTCAGAAGCAACTGCACCATTAGCCCGTTATCATAAGCCAGATAAGAATTGCGCCACAAGGTCGGCGCGCGCCATCGATGGCGCGGTTGTTTGGCTAGGCGTCGGGGCTACACGCATGAGAGTGGGAAAATATCGGCCTCGGCTATATGGATAGTGCCCCTCGGGGGAAGTGTGGCTTTGTGATGATAATGCAACATGAATGTGCCAAACGAACTCACTTTGGCAGTTCAACGCGACTCCTCCATTGTGTTCGCATTGAGTTTGTCGCTAAGGTCAACCCAATAATTTGGTTAAAGCGGTGTGTGCTGCACCGATTGGATTGCTCCGTAATGTATACGGGACTCATGAGATATGGGACTGAGGGGATGACGATGACAATTGGAACGAAGACTTTTAAAAAGGCACTAATGGGCACAGCCGCCTGTTTGGCGCTTTCGATGTCGGTCAGTGCCGTGCAAGCCGGTGGCTTGGCAGTGCGTGAGCAATCAACCCAGTTTCTGGGATCGGCATTTGCTGGTAACGCCGCTGGCGGCGGACTGAGCTCCAGCTTCTGGAACCCGGCAACGCTCGGTGAAGCTGGCCATGGCATCTCTAATGAAGCCAATGTGACAGCAATTTTGCCTAATCTGGAAGTCACACCGACTGGTGGTAAGGCCGCATTGGCTTTTCCAGGTCAGGGTTCTGAAACATTCAATGATGCAGCATTCTTATCGTCAAGCTATACCGCTTATCGTTGGAATGAAAATCTGGTTTTTGGTGTTGCAATCGGTTCGCCGTTCGGATTGGGCAGCAAGGTTAGTAATCCTAAGTGGGCTGGCCAGTTGCACCATCAATCTGCCAAGCTTGAAACGCCTAATCTAACCGCCATGGCTTCTGTTCGTGTGATGCCAGGCTTGATGGTAGGCTTTGGACCGCAGTTCCAATATGCAAAACTGAAGTTTAAAACCGGAACCGGCGGTCCGACGGACAATCTGTCATTGACCGGTACAGACTTGGGCATTGGCTTTACTGCCGGCCTGCTTTGGAAGCCTACACAAGGTACGTCTATTGGCCTCGGCTTCCGATCAGCTGTCGCCCATAGTATTCGCGGTAACATCAAAAGCCCGACAGTGGCAGCCATCAATAATAAACGTTTCTCTTTGGATCTCGATACACCTGAGATGTTGACCTTGAGTGTCCGGCAATCTCTTTCACCGAACATGCGGGTTTTGGGTACCGTCGAATGGACGAAATGGAGCCGTCTCGATGTGCATCCAGTTTACGCACAGCTTGGTCCGGTAGCGTTGCAGTTTGCCAATTTCGATTTCCAATATGAGGATGGTTGGTTCTTTGCTCTGGGTGGTGAGTATGATGTGTCTAATAGCCTGACACTGCGCGCCGGGGCAGCTTATGAAATTTCGCCGGTTCAAAAAGCCACACAGCGTTTGGTGCAAATCGCCGACTCAGACCGCGTCTGGCTGAGCGCAGGCGCTAGCTACAAATGGAGCGATAGCCTGTCCTTCGATCTTGGTTATAGCCACATTTTCTTCGACGATGCGAAAATTGATAGAACGCCGGCCGGAACTTCTGCAAGTGCTCAATCGTTTCAGTTGCTTGCTGACACAACCAATAGTGCTGACATCATCTCTATCGGCGTGAAGTACAAATTGGGCGGTCACTAAGCTGAGCGCAATTGGTCAGAAGATGAATTGGCCTGGAGCGACGTTTAGCTAGTTGAGAATATTTAAGGACCGGGCGAGTTGATCGCGCGGTCCTTTTTTATTGTCCATGTTAAGTGTAACAGTGGGGATTGGCGCTTTGATTTGTTTGGCTGGCCAATGGGGCAGGTCCAGGTGGTCAGTCGTTGGAATGATTTTTGGTGAATACGTTGGAAAATGAGTATTTATTGGGGCTTACAAGGGGGGAGAATCGCCTATACTGGTTCTAGCAATTGGAGCTAAAGCCTAGCCACTTTGGTTGTAATTGTAGGATGATTGGCTCAGGCATTAGTCTGAGTTGTTATTTATAATAGATACAATTCGTTACCGGAGCGGTTCAGAGTACAATGTATTTGCCCAAATGCTGAGTGAGCCGCTTAAACAATGAATTGAATACAATGGTTCTTCGAACACTCCCATGTTCCTTGAATCTAATAGTAGCGCGAGGATTTGCGCTGCTCATACTCTCTCTCTTAGAGGCCGGCTGAGGACGCTCAAGCCGGCTTCGTTTTGTTTGTACCAACACGTTATCCAGCTCATTAAATTCATTTAATTGACACTCGCCGGTTCAGCCGCGTTAGCTGCATTCTTGAGCGGAATTGACGCGAGCAAATTTAACGGGAGATGTTGGGCAAATGAAACCGACGGGTGACATAGTAATTGGTTTGCCAAAAATCAAGGATATCATGGCGGCTGCCGATCGCATTAAGGGCTATGCGGTTCAAACACCGTTGATTGAGCACCCGGTATTGAATGAGGTTTGCGGCGGACGTGTTCTGCTCAAAGCTGAAAATCTCCAGCGGGTCGGCGCTTTTAAATTTCGCGGCGCTTATAACAAAATTTGCCAAATCGACGGTGAAGAGTACCCAGGCGGGGTGGTTGCCTGCTCTTCAGGTAATCATGCGCAAGGCGTTGCGGCCGCTGCATCTTTGTGCGGTCTACAATCGGTTGTGGTAATGCCGCTAGATGCACCGCGATTAAAGATCAGGCGCACAAAAGAACTAGGCGCACAGGTTGTAACTTATGACCGCGATACCGGCGACCGCGATGCGATTGCCAGGGCAATCAGTGAAGAACGAAACGCGGCTTTTGTGCATCCGTTCAATGATAGCGATATCATAGCCGGGCAGGGGACGCTCGGGATCGAATTGATGGCGCAGGCGGCGGCGAAAGATGCCGCTCCCGCGCAATTGCTCATAGGGGCCAGTGGCGGCGGCATGTTGAGCGGCGTTACCATTGCCGCGAAACATTTCGATCCGGGCATTGATATTTACGTCGTTGAACCGGACGGTTTCGACGACTTCAGCCGGTCCTTGAAGAGCGGCGAAATCGAATCCAATAAGCGCAGCAGCGGGTCAATTTGCGACGCATTACTCAGCCCGTCTGCGGGCGCAATTCCCTTTGCCATTGTTCGCGATACCATAGTCGGTGGTCTTAGCGTCTCCGACGATGAGGTCCGCAAGGCGGTGCGCTTTGCTTTCAATGAGTTGAAATTGGTGCTTGAGCCGAGCGGTGCCGTAACCTTAGCAGCGTTATTGTCTGGCAAGTTGCAAACCAAAAATTTGGTAAGTGTTGCGATCCTGTCTGGCGGTAATATCGACCCGGACCTGTTTAGTGAAATTATCCGAGCCAGCTAAAAGTCAGAACGACCAAAGGCAAGCAATCAAACCATCAAACAATTGAGCAATTAAGCAGCCGGACAAGCGGAACTAAAAGTTATCTTTGTCACTGACCGCATCGATTTCCAATTCGTGGGTAATGGTCTGCAACACGCCTTCGACGCGCGCGCTTGTCACGTCCAAAGCATCGATGAGTTTTAAAATGCGAGAAGAGTGGGTCGCTTGATGCATGGAGAGCGCATAAAGTGAGCTG
>JAJRRE010000245.1 GCA_024279745.1 Alphaproteobacteria bacterium | reverse complement strand
GCGAATAATAGTTTCGACCGATGCGTCCATGGAGCCCAGATGCACCGGCATATGCGGCGCATTGGCGACCAGCGCACCGGTTGCATCAAACACCGCGCAGGAAAAATCGAGCCGCTCTTTAATGTTCACGGACTGGGCGGTGTTGCGCAACGCTTCGCCCATCTGCTCGGCGATCGACATGAATAAATTATTGAACACTTCGAGTAAAATCGGGTCGGCATTTTGGCCGATATTTTGCTCGGCGCGCGGTGTGATGCGCGACAGTACCAGATGATCATGCGCGGTGATTTCGCCTCGCCAACCGGGCTCCACAACGACGGTTTGATTGGGCTCTATAATCAGCGCCGGGCCGGTAATCTTGTGACCGGGCGATAGCTGCTTGCGCATATAAATGGCGGCATTGTGCCAGGCGCCGTTTGAATAAAAATGAGCTTCTTCGGTCGGCGCGGGCGGCGGCGTTGTCACAGTTTCAAGCTCTGGCTCGCCGACGCCAGCGCCACCGCCAGCCAGTTCAACGTCGAGCGCGGCGACATCAATGGTTTTTTCCGGTGAGACAAAGCCGAAGCGCTGCAGATGCTCGGTTTCAAAGGCCGCGCGCATAGCTGAAGCAGACCCAAAAGCAATAGCAAGTGCGTTGTCCGTGCCCTGATAGCGCAGTTGAACACGGATGATCGTCGTCGTGGTCGAGGCGGCGACGTCTTGCGCGGCCAGTTCCTCGGCGCAAGTCTTCGCCAACTCTTCGGCCAATTGTTCAAGGTCGCTGACAATCGCCTGATCAAGCGGGCGCTCGATGGATTTTTGCCGATTGGCGCGAATATCGGCCAGCCCCATGCCGTAAGCCGACAAGACGCCGGACAGCGGATGCAGCAGAACTTTTTCCATGCCGAGCGTATCGGCAATCAGGCACGCATGTTGGCCGCCGGCGCCGCCAAAACAATTGAGTACATAATCGGTTACGTCATAACCGCGCTGGACCGATATTTTCTTGATGGCATTGGCCATGTTCTCAACGGCAATGCGAATGACACCGTCGGCCACCTGTTCGGGTGTACAGTCATCGCCGACTTTAAAGGCCAGGCTGGCGAAGGCAGCGCGCACCGCTTCACCGTCGAGCGGCGCATCGGCGGCGGGGCCGAATATGGCGGGAAAGTAAGCCGGTTTCAGTTTGCCGAGCATGACATTGGCGTCGGTGACTGTGAGCGGGCCGTCCAGGCGGTAGCATTTGGGGCCGGGGGCGGCGCCGGCACTTTCAGGACCGACACGAAAGCGGGCGCCGTCATAGCCGACAATCGACCCGCCGCCAGCCGCGACCGTATGGATGCGCAGCATTGGCGCGCGGATGCGAACGCCCGCAACTTCGGTTTCAAAGGAGCGCTCATAGGCGCCGTCATAATGGCACACATCGGTCGACGTGCCGCCCATATCAAAGCCGATCATTTTGTCAAAACCGGCCAGTTCCGCCGTCGCCGCAGCCCCCACAACGCCGCCTGCGGGGCCGGACAATATGGCATCGCGTCCGCGAAACAGCCTGGCCGCCGTAAGCCCACCGCTTGAGGCCATGAACATCAGCTTGGTGTTGTCAGATGAATTGCTGGCAGATGGTTTGCCGCTGCTGCCGCTGCTGCCGCTGTTGTTTCCGCTGCTGCCCTCGCCAGCGGCATCTGGTGCCAGTTTGTGCGCCAGGCCTTCAATATAGCGGCGCAGGATGGGCGATAGATAAGCGTCGGCCACTGCCGTATCGCCGCGCCCGACAATCTTGATCAACGGGCTGACATCATGGGAGGCGGAAATCTGACTAAAACCCAGCTCGCGCGCAATGGCGGCGGCTTCTTGTTCGGCTTGCGGATAGGCATAAGAATGCATGAAGACAAAGGCCACGGCGTCGAGACCGCTTTGCTGCGCCTCTTGCAATTGAGCGCGCAGGGCCGGCGCATCAAGCGGAGTTTCAACCGTGCCGTCGGCCCGGGTGCGCTCAGATACTTCGATGACGCGGCTATACAGCATGTCGGGCTTGGCAATTGCTTGCGCGAAAATATCGGGCCGCGCCTGATAGCCAATTTCCAGCTGATCTTTCAGGCCCTTGTTGATCACCAGCAGCGTCGGCTCGCCCTGGCGTTCCAATAGCGCGTTGGTGGCGACAGTCGTCCCCATTTTGATGTGGGCAATACGCTGCGAGGGAATGGGGCCATTCGTCGGCACGCCCAGAAAACGGCGAATACCTTCCAGCGCCGCATCGTCATAAGCATCAAGATTGACCGACAAAAGCTTTAACGCCCTGGTTTGTCCTTGCGGTGTGCGCGCGACAATATCTGTAAACGTACCGCCGCGATCGATCCAGAATTGCCAGCGTTTGTCGGGCATGGGGCCAGCAACAGGGGGAGCGGAAAATATTTGGTCACTCATGAAAAACTCTATCGAGAGCGCGCATAATCAAGGGGGGAGCGCGCTGGCTAAGGGATTTTGGTAACGGAAAATTTATTTGGTCGTGCGCCGATTTTAGACAGATTGCTCGGACAAACAAGGCTGTCGATGGGATCAATTCAAACAAACAACTTGTTCAATTAAGTAGAAGTTGAGCAATCTGATATTAGTTTATGCAATTGGTGGCATATGGCTGCTGGATAGGGCACCGGCGCGCCAGCGCAACGTCGAGCCGTCAACTCGGTGAGCGCGTAACGCGCATTCGTGTTCCCAAGGCGACCAGCGCAACCACCAAAATCACGAAGATTATTTCCAGTCGCCCGATAACCTCCGACAACAACACTGCTGAAGCGATTAAGGTCACGAAGGGTTGCAGCAATTGCACCTGGCCGACTTTGGCGATGCCGCCGAGCGCCAGTCCCTGATTCCAGAAAAAGAAGCCCAGGAACATCGAAAAAATGGCCACATAACCAAAGCCAGCCCAGGCCTGCGGCGAGGCGTGCCAATTGATCGGCCCGGACAAAAGGACAACCACCCCCAACATGAAGGGCGCCGAGATCACCAACGCCCAGCAGATCACCTGCCAGCCGCCAAGGGCGCGCGAGAGTTTGCCGCCAATGGCATAGCCCATGGCCGCGCTGATCACTGCTGCCACCAATAGAAGATCCGCCCATTGCAGGGCCGCCGATGCAGCGATTGCCTCTGCTGGAGATGTACTGGAAAGCGCTCCGGTAGTTGCGGCATAATAGGCGCTGAGCAGCGCATAACCGGCAACGGCACCAGCCCCGGCAATACCCGTCAACCAAAACCCTAGCGAGGGGCGCTCGCCTGCCACCAGGGCGCCGGCCATCGCGGTCGCCAGTGGCAGCATCGCCAGAATGACGCCGCCATGGGAGGCGGGGGCGCTTTGCATGGCGATGGTGGCCAGCAGAGGAAAGCCAAGGACGATGCCAAGCGACATCAACGCGATTGAGATGAACTGGTTGCGGCTGGGGATCGGTGCTTTGGCAAGAGCCAGGGCAAGTGCCGCTGGAATAGCCGCTACAACTGCCCGCCCCAGGCCGACAAAGATCGGGTCCAGTTCCGCCACCGCAACGCGGGTAGCGGGGAGTGTCAGGCCAAAAATCGTGACGCCGATCAGCCCCAGGAGCAAGCCGCGACGTTCATTGTGGGAGAGGGGGGAGGTCAATGAGGGTGTGCTTTGCTTTGTTAAAGGGTGTTAGAGCAATCAGCGCAACTGACCATTGCGGCAGCTGTCCAGCATAGTGCGCCAAAAGCCGATTATGCAAGTCTTTTGCAAATCAGTTGGCGCTGTCGCACCAGGTATTGTTGTTCGAATGTTGCCAGCTCGTCACGGCAGAACTTTTATCACGGCGCTGGCGATTTGGCGGCTGACGTCGGCCCGCCGAACTGGTGATTAGAACAGGCCAGGACGCATAAGATACACTCAAGTGCAATATGTCACTTCAATGATGGCGCTAAACCGGGTAAACTCAAGCCTATGTCAATATGGAACAGATTAGCCCGACTTGTGGGCGCAGATGCATCGGGCGGTTCGATCGGCTCGTTTTTTCGCGAATTGCTGCATGGCTTCAGCTCGGCGCGCGAGGATGGCGCTGTTGACCCGCAGCATGATGTTGCGTTCACAATGGGCGTCATTGCGCTATGCGCCAAAATGGCGGCGGCTGACGGCGTCGTCACCAAAGATGAGATCGAAGCCTTTCAACAAGTGTTTAAGGTTCCTGAAGGTGAAGCGGCCAATGTGCGCCGTGTGTTCGATCTAGCAAAACGCGATGTCGCCGGGTTTGAAGCCTATGCCGAGCAGGTCGCGGCGATCTTAAAAGATGACAAAGATCTGTTGCAGGACGTGCTTGAAGGATTGTTTCATATCGCCGCCGCCGACGGAATTTTGCACCCAGCCGAAGAGAAATATTTGCGTGCCGTTTCGCAGCATTTTGGCTTTTCCGAAGCCGAGTTCCGCTCAGTGCGTGGCTTTTTCGTGCATGATGTGGAAGGCCCTTACGAGGTGCTGGGCGTGCGCTCCGACATTTCCGATGCCGATCTGAAGGCACGCCATCGGCGTTTGGTAGTGGAAAACCATCCAGATAAATTAATGGCGCGCGGTGTCCCCTCAGAGTTTGTTGAAGTTGCCAATCGTAAATTGGCCGCAATCAATGAGGCCTATGACGCCATCATGAAACAGCGCGGTCTTTAACGGCGCGGCGCGGCGGGACAGAGCAGGGCGCAACATGGTTTGCGGCAAAACCCTTGGGAGCGGGGAGGATTCAGGCATATTTGCTGCTTGGTCCAATGCCAATAAAGTCCTGCCATAGAAGAAAAATTTTCCACTAAAGAAATCTGCCACATAAGGATGAAGGATTTGCTTGAGAAAGCTGACAGCGCCTTGGTTGATATCTTGCATCCCTCGCCCAATTTTGGTGATCGGTTGTCGGTAAAAAAAACCGCGTCCGCTGATCAAAATCCCAGCCTTACCGCTCCAACCATGCTCATTTTGCATTATACCGGGATGCATGATTGCGCCGGCGCTATAGACTGGTTGTCGCGGCCTGAAAGCGGTGTGTCGTGCCATTATGTTATTGATGTGGATGGCACGACGACGCAGATGGTTGCGGAGACCAAGCGCGCCTGGCACGCCGGTGCTGGATCATGGGCAAGCAACAATGACATTAACTCGGCGTCCATTGGCATTGAAATTCATAATCTAGGTCATGAGCTTGGCTATCCCGATTTCCCTGAAGCACAGATGGCCGCCGTTGAAGCGCTGTCAAAAGATATTGTAGTGCGCTGGTCGATTTCCCGCCGACTGGTGCTGGGCCATTCTGATGTGGCGCCGCTGCGCAAGGGCGATCCAGGGGAGAAATTCGATTGGCCGCGCCTTGCTCGTGCCGGTGTCGGGGATTGGTATGAGCCGGTAGAGCTGGATGCTGAGGATCATGGACTGGCCTTTACCGAGTGTGACCACGCTGAGCGTGATCAGGCGGGCGCGGATCTACCGGCGCGTGAAAAAGACCGGATTGGCAAGATGCGAGGCCTGCTGCGCCGGTTTGGTTATGGCATTGCACCGGGCGGCGATTTTGATTTGAACCTGCAAAAAACCGTTCTCGCCTTTCAGCGTCATTACCGCCCCGCGCGCTGTGATGGCCGTCTTGATCTGTCTACTTTTGCAACCTTGCAGAACTTGCTGGCCAGGCGCGGTGCGCAATAGTTATCGCCCCTATCCGCTGCCTTATCCGCGCCATCGGCCAATTCCATAAAAAGAAGCTGAAACAACACTTGACGAATGGCACCGAAGCCTCCTTATCTGCGCTGACCAGTCGGCTGGACGGTCGCTGTCATTGGTTGTGAAGGTCGAGGCCTGGCTTCGGCTCTCAATCAATGGTGGAGGAAAGTCCGGGCTCCATGGAACAACGGTGCCGGATAACGTCCGGCGGGGGCGACCCTAGGGAAAGTGCCACAGAAAGCAAACCGCCGTGTTTGAGCGTCGATCGGGCGTTTAATATGCGGTAAGGGTGAAAGGGTGCGGTAAGAGCGCACCGCGCGGCCAGCGATGGTCGCGGCATGGTAAACCCCACCGGGAGCAAGACCAAATAGGGGTGAGCAGGAGCGCGGCTCTCAAGGCTTT